>JAGRGD010000199.1 GCA_020445665.1 Rhodocyclaceae bacterium | reverse complement strand
GTCCAGGCCTTGAAGCGAGGCAGGCGCGGCTGGTCGACGATGCCGGTGGCGTTGTCGACGCTCAGCCCGTCGAAGAAGGTGCTGCCGTCGGCCGAGACCGCGAGGCGGAAGCGGTCGGAGCCGAAGAGCCCCACCAGCGCCTTGGTCACGAAGCCGGTCTGCAGCGTCAGGCCGAGATCGTCGCCAGCGGCCTCCTTGTTCATCGTGTAGAACAGATCGCCGGTGCCACCCTCGGCCACAGTCCTGGCGGTCCAGAGCGCGGCGTTCAGCTTGGCCGAGAACGGGTTCGAGGCGTCCGCCGTCGTGCCGATCCCGAGCAGCGCCATATTCTGCAACTCGCTGGGCGTGGTGCCGACCCAGCCCGCACCATCGTAGACCAGCAGCAGGCCCTCATCCTCGACCCACGCCCGCCAGCCGGTGCGGGGCGGCAAGCGGAGCCAAGCGCCGTCCGTCCAGAGCGCAACGTTCAGGTCCCAGCCCGCCCAATCGCCCGTCGCGCCCGAGGCGACGATGTAGCGGTCGCCATCGGTGGGGCTTCCGGGCGGACTGGTCAGGTCCCGATTGAGGGTCGAGAGCTGGACGAGCCCGTCGAGGATCCTCAGCGCCTCGTTGTGGGTGACATGCTTCTGGGCCTGCGCCGCGTGGATGTAGGGCAGCAGGAGATGGGTCGTGGCGTCGGACATTGGCGGTCTCCAAAACGAAGAACGCCGCCTGCATGGCAGGCGGCGGATGAAGGCGCGGCGATGGTAGGTGGCGGGCTACCCGCGCTCGGGCGTCTCCGCCGGAATGGCCGACAGAACCGGGTCCGGCTTCGGCGCGTCCCACTTCGCGGTCATTGCGGCCCAGCTATCGATCTCGGCCCTGAAGGCCGGGTCGTCGATCCGCAGATGGAAGGTGTAGAGGCGATCCACGATCTCGCGCATGAGCGCGCGCATCTCGTCGTCGTCGATCCGAGAGACCTCGGACGAGGGAATACGGTTCCCCTCGGCGTCCACGACGATGACGTCGCTGCCGTCGCCCGCGTGGGAGACGGGCGCCGGACCCGCATGCAAGTCCTCGAGCTGCGTGTTGCGCACGCAGGCCACGGCCATCACTCTGGCAAGCTGGGCTGCAATCCTGTCTTCGTCCTCGGGGCGCATGTCCCAAGCCTACGACGTAGATCGCGCGCCGTGCCAGAACTCATTGCGCTACCTCAGAAGCTCAGCGTTACAGCCTTGGGCGCACCCCGCCCGACAAGGGCGGAGAGCTGATGGATGCGGATGTCGAGCGTGTCGCCGGGCCCGAGCGGCCCGCCCCAGTCGGCGGTCTGCTGGGCGGCGGTGTAGAGCGCGCTGGTGATGGCCGTGCTCAGCACCCGCTTCACAGCAGGGCCGTCGAGGATCTCGACCTCGTAGGCTTCCAGTTCCTCGGTCAGTGGCACCTCAAGCCCGCCCCAGCTGTCGGCCGCGAGCGCGCGGGACCGGCGTGTCCAGCGGATCGTCAGATCGCCGGGACTGCGCGCCTTGCGCCACGGCTGCTCGACATGGGCGACAGAAAAGGGTCGCAGCCCGACGCCTTCGGGCGTGAAGACCTCCGCCACATAGGTCTCGTCGCTGACCGGGCGACTGGCCGGGCCGATGCGCCAGTTCCACGGCAGCCCGAGATCAGCTTCGGCGATTGGTAGCGTTGCGAGGCTGTCGTCGAGCACCACGACCCGCGCGCCAGCAGGCGCCGGGTTGGCCATCGCGCCCTCGGTGCCGCGCTGGCCGCGAAGGAGCCGGGTGAGCTGATACCGACCCGGTGCTAGCAGTTCCGCCGCACCCGCCTGCACGATCTCCCAGACGCCCGGCGCACTCTCGATGGCGAGCGCATTGGCCCCGCCGAACAGGGTCAGGTCGGTGACGCTTTCCAGCGTGCCGGTGAGCAGTTCGACCACCAGCGCATTGCCGAGATCGAAGCGCGACATAGGGCCAGCATAGAAGTCCGAGACCAGCGCCCCGATCCGGGCGCGGCTGCCAAAGGTCGTCAGCAATGCGAACCCATCCGTCGACGCGCTGCGAAACACCGCCATCTCGCCCGGCCACGGCACGGCATGCGCCGCTGCGAAGGGACGATGCGCGGGCTGGTCCTCGGTCAGCTGCGGCAGGTCCATGAGCACCGCATCGGGCGCGCCGAACACGACGGCCCGCGTCAGCGACGCCGCACGGGGATCGCCGGGCGGCAGATCGTAGGTCGCACGGTCCTGGCGAACCGCCTCGATCCCGCGCGCCTCGGCGTCGGCAATGGAGATGAGCCGCAGATCGACCAGCCGTCCGTCATGGGCGAGCCGGACCGCATCTGCCGGATCGAGCGCAAGCCGCGAGGGCGGCAGACGAAACGCCGCCGTCTCCCGTCCCACCCACGCCTCCATCAGCGCGCGGCGGCAGCGCCTCTCAGCCTCTTCGGGCGGCACCGCCATCGGGAAGCTCTCGGAAGCGATCCGGGTCGTGTCCACGGTGATGCGCCGCGCCTCGACGAGGGCCGCGTCGTAGTCCTCGTCGGCCCGCGCGACCTGCCATTTCAGCGCCTGCGGTAGTTCGGTCTCCTGGCCGCGGGTCAGTTCAAGCACGTCGCCCTCGCGGACGGCCACCAGATCGTCAGGCACGAGTGTGGCGACCGAAGCCCGGCCGCGCATGACGAAGCGGATCACGCCCTCGGTCTCGACCGCGTCGAAGCCGAAATGCCGCGACAGCGTGGTGATCGAGGCGCGAGGGCTTTCCAGCGCGGTGATGGCGTAGCCCTCCACCGCGCCCCAGAGACCGGAGACTTCGATGCGGGACTCGGGCAGCCCGGTGCGCCGGCAGAGGTGCCGCACGAGCGCCGCCAGCGACACCGCGCCGAGCCGTCCGGTCAGCCAGTGGCCGAGCCGCCAGTTGCCGCCGTCCGTCCAGACATCCGTGAGCGCGGGGAAGAACGGGTAAGGCCGCGCGTCCCAGGTCCAGGCGGCGCATTCGGGGACATGCACCATCCGGCCGCCGTAGACCGAAGACACCGGGTTGTTCGCGGCCTCTCCCCACCAGAGATACGTCGCCTCGAGATAGGCGCGCTGGATCGCGTCATCGCGCCAGCCTCGCGAGAAATGCGGCGTGAAGCTCTCCGACGATTTCGGGTCGAAGAACACGTTGGGCTGGTTCGTGCCCCGGTCGATGGCCGGGCAGCCGAGTTCGGTGAAGCGGATGGGCTTGGACTGCGGCACCCATGCTGTCGGCGTGCCGCTCTCCACCCCGCCCGGGCGGTCGTAATGCGCGTTCGACCACCAGGCGCGAAGATCCTTGTAGCGGAAAACCCATGGCTTGCCCGCCGCGCCATCGCTGATCGGGGTGCGCACCTGTGCCACCCGATCAGCCGCACTGGCATAGAACCAGTCGAAGCCTTCCCCGCCCGCAATGTTCCCCTGCAGATAGGCCCGGTCGTAGATCGCAGGCCAGCCCGCCTGCGCATCCGCGTGCTCGAACCCGTCGCGCCAGTCCGACAGCGGCATGTAATTGTCGATGCCGACGAAATCGATCTCCGGGTCCGCCCAGAGCGGATCGAGGTGGAAGAACACGTCGCCCGAGCCGTCGCCCGGCTGGTGCCCGAAGTATTCCGACCAGTCGGCGGCGTAGCCGATCTTCGTCCCGGCCCCGAGAATGGACCGCACATCGGCAAGGAGGTCCCGATAGCCCTGCACCGCCGGATAGGTGGCCGCGCCCGAGCGGACCGTCGTCAGCCCCGGCATCTCGGTGCCGATCAGGAAGGCATCGACCCCGCCCGCCGCCGCGCAGAGATGGGCATAGTGCAGCACCATGCGGCGCAGGCCCCAGTCGCCGGGCGTGCCTGTCCACGAAACCGATTGACCCGCCACGCTGAAGCTCGCAGGTGTCGCCGCGCCAAACAGCGCCGCGACCTGGCTTGCGGCCGTGGCAGTCTTGTCGACCGATCCCGCGTAGCCTGCCGCTGGAGAACAGGTGATCCGGCCCCGCCAGGGGAAAGCGGGCTGGCCGGTCTCGGCGGCGTTGTCGGAATAGGGGTTCGGCAGGGTGTTGCCGGGCGGCACGTCCATCAGGATGAATGGGTAGAATGTCACGCGCAGCCCGCGCGCCTTCATCTCCTGGATCGCCTGCACCACGGCGAAGTCGGACGGCGTGCCGCCATAGACCGGGCGGTCCTGGTCGTCGCGGCTGACCAGGAAGGCGTTGGCACGGCTCACGCCGTTCACCGACCAACTGGCGGGCGTGGTCGACTTGGCCGAGACCTCGACGCCCGGCCGCACCTTGCAGGAGCCCGCGCGCAGGTCGTCGCCGAACCAGGCCACGACGAGGCTGACGCTCTCGACCGCAGGCGCCATCGCTTGCAGCCGGTCGAGCGCCTCCACCATGTCGGTGGAGTCGGCCAGCGCGTTCAGGTTCTCGGGCATCGTCGCGCCGCCATCGGTCT
>JAGRGD010000198.1 GCA_020445665.1 Rhodocyclaceae bacterium | reverse complement strand
TGGCGCGGAGCAATGCTCCGCGAATTCCCAGCTTCGCCCTTGGCGACGAGCGCAACGAAGTGGCGCGGGCTCACAGCCCCAACCCGTTGGGCTGTGGTCTGCTGGGCCCGTTGACCGCGTAACGCCTCCTTGCCTGGGGGCCACCCAGGCGGCGTCGGCGCGCCTTGTCCTCGAGCTCTGCTGACCACAGCGCGACCGCCATACAAATGTCCACAGACCCTAGCGGCCGGATTCACCCAGTGCGGCGCGCAGGCCCTCGAAACCGGCCCGGTAGATACCCCTCACGATTTCACGCGCCTTGTCGTCGGAGATGTCATTGGCGGCGGGATCCCGCTCGAAGCCGCTGCGCCAGAAGACCACGCTTCCGCTGCCGGAAGGCGCAACCGCCAGAGTCGATACGTAGCCCTTCACCGGCAGGGGTGACTCGGCGATGCGATAGGTCATGCTGTGCGCCGACCCGTCATAGGACAGCAATTCCTCGACGATCACAGCGCCGTCCCTGGTCGTGATCGAACGCACCGCGCCCATCGCATTGTCGTTGCCCTTGACGATCTCGGTGTTCGCCACTGCCGGGTGCCAGCCGGGCAAGCCGGAGAACTTGCCCAGGACGGCCCATACGGCGCTGGGGCTGGCCTCCAGCGCGACGCTCTCGCTGACGGTCAAGTCGGCCGCGAGCGCCGCGCCAGCAGACGCCAGGGTAGCCAGCAGCAAAGCTGGCGCGAGAATGCGGAATGGGATCATCGAAGGACTCATGACAGGCTCTCCATTTTTCGGGTTGTTTGTGCCGCAACCCCCTGCCAGATGCGGGCAGTGAGCGACCACGCGCGGGTGAGGCCGCGGCGCTATCGTGGCTCGGGCACGCCGTCGATCGGCCGAGTCGCCGAACCGAGGAGCTCAAAGGCAATACTTGTGCCGACTCGCCGACATGCCGCGCCTGCAGGTGACACCACCGAGGACAGCAGGCAAGTCGCTGGCCATGTCACCAGTTGCGTGCCAGCCGGAAATGCAACGATTCGGCACACCTGTTTCCTGCCGCGACAGGAACCGACCAGAAATAGGACATCCGCATTGCAGTGCATGTGCGCGCGACACTTCCCTTGCGGCCACCCAGGTCGGGCGATCACCCGAGGCGCCCAACCCCGCGCAAGCGAGCGCAAGTCGGCGGTATGCTGGCGGCGTCACCTCTCACCCGACAGGAGCCTCGCCATGCACCTCCGCGACGTCACCGCGATCATCATTTCCGCCGTCGTCACCTCAGCCGCCTCTGCGGCAGAGCGCTATGTGATCGACGCTCGTCACTCTCGCCCTGTCTTTGCCGTCAGCCACCTGGGGTTCTCGACCCAGTACGGCCGTTTCAACGATGTGCGGGGAAGCATCGAACTGGACCGCGAGGCCGGCACGGGCTCGGTGGACATCACCATCGAAGCCGGATCGATCGACATGGGGGCGGACGACTGGGATGAACACATGCGCGGCCCGGATTTCTTCCATGTGGCCGAATTTCCAACCCTGATCTACCGTTCAGACGCCATTGCCTTCGAGGCGGGTGTTCCGGTTCGCATCGACGGTCGCCTGGCCTTGCTTGGACAGCTTCGCCCCGTGCCGATCACCATCGAGCGCTTTCACTGCGGCCTGGAGGTCAGCACCAAGCGCCAGAAATGCGGTGCCGACGTCAGCCTGACCGTCAAGCGCTCCGAGTTCGGAATGACCAAGTATCTGCCTTTCGTGCCGGACGAGATTCGCATCTCGATGCCGGTGGAGGCCTATCCGGAGCCGTGAGAGCGGCTTGGAAGCCGAAGCAGCGCATAGGCCATGATGGCCGGGGAGACGGCTTCGAGGCACTCCTCGACCGACCAGAAGCTTCGCGCCAGCGGATGCGCCAGGGCGCCCCAGTCCGACACCCAGTCCTGCGCGACCTCGAAGAGTTGGCTGCACACCAGTACACAGCCGCCAACCGTCAGTCGCGCCAGCGTACGACGGTCCAGCTCGCCCCGGCCACGCAGGTTGCGAAGCGTTCCGAATGCGCTTTGAAGGAGCGCCCAGAGCGTCGCACACAGCGCGGCAGCCAGGCCAATCCGTAGCGTCAGGGGCGCCCCTGTCTCGCCGAGATAGAAACTCACTTTAAGCGCCTGCTTCCCGCCGCCGGACAGTCCGGAGAGCGCTCCCGATTCGCGCAACGCCAGGACCAGAAAAACCACCGCGTAGGCGACCATCAGCCGGCTGGGCGGTACCCGTCGCAACAGCGCCACCAGCGCAACACCAATCCACAGCGTGGCCGCGAGGCTTTCGATCAGCCCGTCCTCAAGCAACAGCAGGCGGACCGTCTCGATCGATACGAAGTGCGGCCAGAGCGCAAAGAACAGGACGGCCGCCCCGGCAAGCGCCCACCAGCCCCGGGCCCTCACCGCAACTCGCCCCTGCGGAACGATACCAGGGTCACGTCCTAGAGCCGCTCCGTCGAGAAGGTATCGCAATCACCAAAGGCACCCGACTCGAACCCGGTGCGGAACCAGCGCACCCGCTGGGCCGAACTGCCATGGGTAAAGCTGTCCGGCACGGCGTATCCGCGGGCCTGTTTCTGCAGGCGATCATCGCCGATCGCCGTCGCGGCAGCCAAGGCCTCTTCGATGTCGCCCGCTTCGAGCACGTTGCGAGCCCGATCGGCATGGTGGGCCCAGATGCCGGCCAGGCAGTCGGCCTGCAATTCAAGCCGGACCGACAACTGGTTCCCCTCGCGCTCGGATACGCGCTGTCGCATGGACTGCACCTTGGCGGAAATCCCGAGCAGGTTCTGGACGTGATGTCCGATCTCGTGAGCGATCACATAGGCCTGGGCGAAGTCGCCGGGCGCGCTGTAACGTTGGCGCAGATCGTCATAGAAGCCCAGATCGATATACACCTTCTGGTCTGCCGGGCAGTAGAAGGGCCCCATCGCGTCCTGGCCGACGCCGCACGCGGTTTGCGTCGCCCCGGTGAAGAGAACCAGTTTGGGCTCGACATAGGACCGACCGCCTGCCTGGAAAAGGGTATGCCAGGTCTTCTCGGTATCGGCGAGTACCATCGACACGAATCGCGCGAGCGCATCCTCCTCGGCAGGCCGCGGCCCTGCCGGTACGGATTGCCGCGGAACGGGCGCCCCGACCCCGGCGTTGTTGAGCACGATGGCGGGATCAATCCCGAAATACATGGCGACCAGGGCGATCACGATGGTGCCGATGCCAATGCCGCCGGCCCGCCGGCCACGCCCGCCGCCGCCTCTCCACCCGGCGCCTCGGCGATCTTCGATATTGCGGCTCTGCTCCTCGCTGTCAAAGCGCATACCTGCTCTCCCGCGGAAAACGTTCGCATCCGGACACGGGCAACTGGACGGTTGCATGCCCGAACGGGGCGCCCATTGTGTCACATGGCCGCAGCGGTGCACCCGATGCACGCAAGCAGAATCCGTTGAACTCTGCTAAACATTAAGACTGTGGGTTCACCAGCGCCCCATCGGCAACACCGGTCTGCAAGACAGCGGATCGCGACGACCTGGGCAGGACTGTCGTCAAAGCGGGCAACGGAGCGGATGCTTTCCTCAGGGAGGCAGCCTTTCCGGGCAGCCTGGGTGGTTTGCGCCACCCTTCATTCTTCACGAAGCTCCTCGTTGCCGCGCCTCGGGCGCGGCATTTTTTTGCCCGTCAGCGGGCGAGAAGTGCCCGCAGATAGCGGACGGGAATCGCATAGGTGATGCCCGAGGGGTCGGAGAGGACGTTTTCCTTGGTGCTCTTGACGAACACCATATTGATGATGCCGACAACCTCACCGCTGCGGGCATCGTAGAGGGGACTGCCGCTGTTCCCCGGGTAGGCCGTCGCGTCAAGCTGATAGACGCGGAAAGGGGCCGACAGGCTGCGCACCATCTTCGGATCCAGCCGACGGGCATTGCCCTGGGGAATGCTGATCGGCGTCCAGGCCGAGACGATGCCACGATGGGTGACCGGCGCGAGGCCAAGCGCACTGCCGATCGGGAAGCCCGTGAATGCCACCTCGCTTCCCTCCGGGAGCGCCGCGTCGTCGGCCAGTTCGAGCGTGGCCAGGGGTGGGCCCTCGAAGCGCAGGACGGCCAGATCATGCTCGTCGTCCTGGGCAGTTCGCTCGGTATTGCGGATCTGCCCCATGCCGTCACCGGCAGGCACGGCGATGACCAGCCGCTCGAATTTCTCGGTATCCACCGACACCGGGACGGCGTGCGCGTTGGTCACCGCCGTGTTGCCGTCTGCAATGACGAAGCCGGTAGCGAGGAACCGGAAGGCCGGACTGCGGGTGCGCTCGTAGGTGCCGATCGCGACGACCGATGGCTTCACCCGCGCGATGGTATCAACGAGTTGCGCGCCTCCCCGCGCTGGCAGCAGCAGCACGGCTACCAGGGCAAGGAAGAAGCTGAGCCGGCCTGCCGCTATCAGGCCCACGGGCGGCGACTCAGAGCCGCCATACGCGCACACCCCTGGCTTCGAGCGCGTGGCGATCATAGGAGGACTTCACGTCGGCAAAGACGCCGCCTTCGCGCAAGCGCGCCAGCAGCGCATCTTCGCCCATGTCGAAATAGTCCTTGTGGGCCACCGCCGCGACGATCGCGTCGCAGGTCGGCAGGGCTTCCCAGTCGGTCAGAGAGACGCCGTACTCATGGACCGCCTCCTCCGCTTCAGCGACCGGATCGTGGACCAGAACCTCGCAGCCAAAGCTCTCGAGTTCGCGAATCACGTCGATCACCTTGCTGTTGCGAAGGTCCGGACAATTCTCCTTGAAGGTCAGCCCCAGCACCGCGACCTTGGCGCCCTTGATACTGCAACCGGCCTGGATCATTGCCTTGACGGTCTGCTCGGCGACATGCTTGCCCATGCCATCGTTGATGCGGCGGCCTGCAAGGATCACCTGCGGGTGGTAGCCGAGCATGTCGGCCTTGTAGGTCAGATAGTAGGGATCGACGCCGATGCAGTGCCCGCCCACCAGTCCCGGCCGGAACGGGAGGAAGTTCCATTTGGTCCCCGCGGCCTCGAGCACCTCCAGTGTATCGATCCCGATCTTGTGGAAGATCAGCGACAACTCGTTCATCAGCGCGATGTTCAGGTCGCGCTGGGTGTTCTCGATCACCTTGGCCGCTTCGGCCACCTTGATCGAACTGGCAGGATAGACCCCGGCAGTGATCACGGAGCCGTACATCTCGCGCACCGTCTCGAGGGTCTCGGGCGTATCGCCGGAGACGACCTTGACGATCTTGGTGACGGTCCGCTCCTTGTCGCCCGGATTGATCCGCTCGGGCGAGTAGCCGACAAAGAAGCCTTCCTTCCAGCGCAAGCCGGAGTGGCGCTCGATGATCGGAATACAGACCTCTTCGGTGGCGCCCGGATAGACCGTGGACTCGAACACCACGACCGCGCCCTTCTTGAGGTTCCGACCGACCGTTTCCGAGCTCTTGACCAGCGGCGTCAGGTCCGGTTGATGGGCGTCGTCCACCGGCGTGGGTACCGCGACGACGATGAAATCCGCCTCCGCGATCATGGCCGGGTCGGTGTGGCAACTGAGCTGAGTGGCGGCCCGGAGGTCCTCGCTCGCCACTTCACCGGTCGGATCGACGAAGTCGCGGTACGCCTTGACTTTCGCCTCCGACAGATCGAAGCCGATGGTCTTGAATTTCTTGCCGAACTCGACGGCCAGGGGCAGCCCGACATAGCCGAGCCCGATGACTGCAACGGTGGTCACATGACACCTCGAAAAAAGTTGAAACACGCAAAGAGAATCATTCTGATCACTGGCCCGCGCGGATGCGCTCGACCTCGGCCGGCAGCTGCGCGATCTCCGGATGCGCTGCGACGAGCCGGTCCAGCACGACATCGGCCTTGCCCGTGTCGCCCACCGCCACGTAGGCGCGAGCGAGGTTGAGACCGATCGCGACAGCCTGAGGGGCTCCGGCGACCGCCTTTTCGAGGAGGCTGACCGCCTCGTCGCGCTCGCCTCTGCCCAGGCGGATCATGCCGAGCGTGTCGAGGACCGCCGGGTTGTCCGGCGCGATCGTCAGGGCACGCTGGGCATAGTCGAGCGCTGCAGGGTCCTTGAGCTGGCTTGCCGTCCAGGCCATGTTGTTGAGGATCAGTGCATTGTCCGGCGCCAGCTTCGACATGGCCCGGTAGGTTTCGAGCGCCTTCGTGAAGTCCTTGGCGGCCAGGTAGCGCTCGGCAAGATATCCGCGAGCCACGGCATCCTTGGGATGGGCCGCGAGCCATTCCGACATCATCCTGGAGGCGCCCTTGGTGTCGCCCGAGGCGGTCAGGGCCATGTGCAGGGCCACCGCGGTCTTGGTGGCTTCTCGCATGTCCAGAGCCGTGCGCAGAGACGCTATGGCCCGCTTCCAGTCCGACTGGCGGACCGCAACGTCGGCCACCAGCAGATGGGCGTCGACGTTGTCCGGATGCGCAGCCAGCCACTGATCTCCGAACTCGGACGCGCGACGCAGGTCGCGTTGCTCGATCAGCAGCGCGGCCAGCGCGCTCGCAGGCTCGACCGCATCGGGATACTGGCGGACGGCCTTGCGCAAGGTCTGCTCGGCGTTGGAGCCGCTGCCCGCCTGCTTCTGCGCAGCAGCCAGCAGGATCAGCGGTCGCGGCTGCCCCGGCTGCAGTGCCACCAGTTGCCCGTAGGTCGATACGGCCTGCTCCGCGTTGCCTGCCGCCAGCTGGGTCGCGGCCAGCATGGCGATCACCCGCGGATCTTCGGGGTCTGACGCCTGCGCTGCCAGCGCGACGCTAAGCGCCTCCTTGGTGTTGCCACGCTTGGCGAGGATGGAGGCCAGCGCGACCTTCAGCGTGGATGAATCCGGCACCGCCTCGGCACCGGCACGCACCGCCTGCTCGATCTCGTCGGCAGTCGCGCCGGCCTTGCCCATCAGATCGACCCGTGCGAGATGGGCACCGGCATTCTTCGCATCGCGCCGGACCAGGTCGTCCAACCGGGCCCTGGCGGCCTTCGGGTCACCAGCGACCAGATCCAGCCGGGACAGGTTGACCGCCGCGGGGAGGTAGTTCGGCGCCATTGCCAGGGCTTGCTCGAAGGCAGCGCGCGCGTCATCGACACGCCCCTCGGCGAGCAGGGTGCCGCCGCGCAGGTTGGCCCCGAGCGGATTCTCTGGCTGCTTGGCGAGGATGCGGTCGGCGGCGGCCAGGGCCTCCGCGTATTTCCCCTGCTTCATGCGCGCCATCGACAGCGCGACATCCGCCTGGATGCCCTCCGGATCGAGCCGGGAGGCCTGCTCCAGGTCGGCGAACGCCTGCTCCGAAGCCCCCGAGCCCAGTCGGCTGACCCCCAGGCGCACCCGTGCTGCCGCGTCCTCCGGCCGCTGGGAAACTGCCTGCTCGAAGGCAGCCGAAGCGCCATCGAAGTCGCCGAGTGCGAGCCTGGCCTGACCGGCCAGCATCTGGACGTTGCTGTCGTTAGGCGAGGCGGAAAGCAACGGACCAATCAACTCCAGGGTCTTCGCGGGGTCGCGGGCCATCAGGTGGGCCGTCCCGGCCAGCCGGCGCGCCAGCGCATGCTGCGAGTCGACACTGAGCACGACCCCCAGATGCTGGAGCGCCTGGTTGTAGTCCTGCCGATTCAGCGATACGGCGCCGGCCAGGAGGCGCGCAGCCGTGAAGTCAGGCACCGCACCGACGACCTTGTTGATGTTCGCTGCCGCCGCCTCCGTATTGCCCTCCTGGTAGTCGAGGTAGGCCTGGAGGTACAAGGCATAGACCTGCCTGCCGCCGGTCGCCTTCTTCATCTCCGCCAGCGCCGCCTTGGCCGCGTCCACCTGGCCATTCTGGATGAGCAACGAGATCAGCCGGAAATGGTTGGCCGGCTGCTTCGGGTCGGCCTCGATAACCGCCCGATACTGGGCGATCGCGTCCTCGGTGCGACCTTCGGCCATGTCGATGGCGGCAAGGATCTCCCGACCTTCCGCCAGATCCGGATGCGCACTGACGACGGACTCTACGATCGAACGGGCGCCGGCCAGATCGCCACCGTTGGCCGCCAACCGCGCAAGCCCCAGCTTCGCGCGCGGATGCTCACCCGCGATCGAGAGGGCCGAATCATAGGCCGCCCGGCCTTGATCGAACTGGCCCAGCTGAAGCAAGGCGTCGCCTCTTATCGCCAGTAAGTCGGCATTCGCTTCGGGCGACTGCAGGCGGGTGGACGCAAATTTTTCGACCAGGGCAGCCGCATCGCCGGATTTCAGCAGGGCGAGCGCCAGTGACGGCACAATCTGCTCCTCGGGGTAGCCCGCGCTGCGTGCTCGCGAGAACTCCTTGGCAGCCGTCGCGTAGTCTCCCGCTTCCGCGCTCAGTCGACCGAGCAGGAATCGCGCCTCCGCGTGATCCGGCTGCTCCTGCAGCGCATTCTTGAGCTGGATGACCGCCGCTGGCCGGTCGCCGGCATCGATGTACCCGCGGGCCGAAGTCACCATCTGGTCCGGCGACTCGCCGCAGGCGACAAGCAGGAGTGAGCCCATGGCGGCAACCAGGGTGCCGCGAACACGCGAGTGGAGCGGACGACGCCCCGAGTTGGTCAGTGTCATGCTTCCTTCCGGATTCCGAATCGATTCATCAGGTCGTACAGGGTCGGGCGGCTGACGCCAAGCACCTCGGAGGCCTTGGCCACATTGCCATTGGTGCGGGCAAGAACACGCACCACCGCGTCGCGTTCCGCCTCCTCGCGCACCTGGCGCAGATTGAGGGTGGTCAGGTCGTCCTCGACCGGCTCGAATCCGAGATCGTCGGCGCCGATCCGGTTGCCGTCCGCCATCACGACGGCACGCTTGATGCAGTTTTCCAGTTCCCGCACGTTGCCGGGCCAGCGATGGGCCTCGATCGCGCCGAGGGCATCCTCGCCCAGGTGCAGACTGCCCCTGCCGTTCTCGGACGCAAAGCGTCTGACCAGCGCGTGGGCGATCAGGCTCGCGTCCCCCTGCCGCTCCCGCAAGGGCGGGATGTCGATGACGATCTCGGCGAGGCGGTAGAACAGGTCCTCACGGAACTGCCCCTCGGCGATCAGGCCTTTGAGATCCTGGTGCGTCGCGCAGACGATGCGCACATCCACCGGTATCTCCTCACGCCCGCCGATACGCTCGATAACCCGTTCCTGCAGGAAGCGCAGCAGCTTGGACTGGAGCGGCATCGGCAGATCGCCAATCTCGTCAAGAAACAGGGTCCCCTTGTTGGCGACCTCGATCTTGCCGAGGGTCTGCTTGACGGCACCGGTGAATGCGCCCTTCTCGTAGCCGAACAGTTCGCTCTCGAGCAAGGTGTCCGGAATCGCCGCGCAGTTGATGGCGACGAATCGCTGCTTGCTCCGGGGAGACAGATTGTGAATCGCCCGGGCGAGCACCTCCTTGCCGGTCCCGCTCTCGCCGAGCAGCATGGTTGTGACACTGGCCGACGCGACCTTCTCGACCGTCCGGCACAGCTTGAGGACAGACGCGTCGCGGGTCAGGAAGCCGTCGAGGGGGGAGCCCTGCTCGACCTGAAGGCGCAGGTTTTCCTGCTGCAGGTCGTGCAGGCGATAGGCCCGGTCGATGGCGAGGGACAGCAGGTCGGGTTCGAACGGCTTGGCGAAGAAGTCGTAGGCGCCCATGCCCACCGCCCTGACCGCGTTCTCGCGGTCGTGCTGCCCGGTCAACACGATGACCTTGGTAGCCGGCTGCAACTGGAGGATTTCGGCCAGCAGGCGAAATCCCTCGGTCACGCCATCGGGATCCGGCGGCAATCCGAGGTCCATTGTGACGACCGAGGGCTCATGCCGCCGCAACAACGCGATGGCGGCCTCCCGATCACTGGCGGGCAGCACCTCGTAGCCGTCGAAGGCCCACTTCATCTGCTTCAGTAGCGCCGGATCGTCTTCCACGACAAGGAGCGGCCTGCGCTTTTCTTGACTACGTTCCAAATTTCACCCTGTCTGCTTGCCGTCCATCGGCCCATCAGAGGCAGCGCATGCCGGAAGACGCACGCACATCCGCGTGCCGACGCCAGGCTGGCTTTCCACTTCGATGGAACCGCCGATTTCCTTCACGTACTGCCGGCTTTCATAGGCACCGATACCCATGCCACTGGACTTGGTGGAGCGAAATGGCTTGAACAGTTCGTCACGCACGAACTCGGGCGCCATGCCACACCCGGTATCACTCACGACGACCTCGGCAAGACCTTCCCCGGCAGGCCGCACGCATATTTCCACCTTACCGTCATCCGTCGTGGCGTCCATTGCATTTTGCACGATGTGACCAAGAATCCGCTCCAGCCGGTCGGCGTGTGCCAGAACCGACACGGGCGCCCGTTCCGTTACGCGCGGGGCGGGCGCCTGACCCGCTTTGGCACCGGCGATCCGGTCCATCATGGCCGACAGTTCCACCGGCTTGCGGGGGTCGATCGACGTCTTTTCCATCAATTGCTTCATGAGGGTCCGCATCCGGCCTTCAACATGCGCCACCGTCTCGAGCATGTCCGCCTGAAACTCCGGATTGTCGCGATGGCGCTCCGCGTTCTTCAGCAACAGCGACAGCTGAGCGACCAGGTTCTTCAGATCGTGCACCACGAATGCCGACATGCGATTGAAGGCATCGAACTTCTTCGCTTCCAGGAGCGCCTCCTGGGCCTGAAGCTGCGCCAGGTAGCTGGCCGCCTGCTGCTGGGCGGTCTTCAACAGATCCAGCACCTCCCAATCCACCTCGACCGGCGTTCGCGGTGACAGCAACACCACGAAACCGACGAGTGCACCGCTGCTCGTGAGGGGCACGACCAGCCAGGCGCCCTCCAGCCGCGACAGCCACTGCGGCAGCACCAGCCCCTCGTAGATCGCACGGCGGGACCGGAACTCGGCCAGATTGACGATCCACCCCCGATTCGCCAGGAAGGTGGCAAAGGCCCCTTCTGCCGGCTCGCCCGCCTGGCTTTCCGGCATGTTCAGGCGCGCGCGGAACACCAGCTCTCCTGAGCCATCGGCAAGCCAGATGCCACCGCCCGGGCTCTCGACCAGTCGGGCCAGCGCATGGATCACGGCCTCTTCCGGCGTGCGACCTTCACCGCTTTCGGCGAGGGCCCGGGTAAAGCCGAGCCACTCGCTGCGGTAGTCATATTTGTAGGCAAACAGGTGCTTCGAGAGCCAGACGCGAAAGCGTGCCCGCAGTGCGCCGGAGACGACGATGACGAGGAGCCCGACGAGCCCGGCAAACACGATCGCCACCTGGAAGGCACGCCCCCAGTCGCCGCCGAAGAACCGCAGGTAATATCCCGCACCGGCCACCATCAACAGATACGCCCCGGAAACGAGCAGCGCCGTGGTATGGAAGACGGCCTGACGGGAAATGCTGATGCGCACCTTCCAGCCCGGATTGCGGGCGACCGTCAGGGCCACCAGCGGCAGAACGATCGAATGGGCGAATCCACGGGCCGCCCAGACAGCGGCATCGACCTGCTGGAACAGCAAACCCTCGGCATAGAGATACACGTCAAAGCCGAAGGCCGCGATGAGGCCGAGCGACATCGGCTTGAAGCCCCAGCGACCATCCGCGGGCAGGCTGCGAAACAACTGCTCGATCAGGACCAGGCCCAGCACGGACGCCAGCAGGTTCGCCAGGAACCCGCCTCGCACCGCCGCCCAGGCCAGCCCCGGCTGACTTTCGGCAAAGATGGCCTGACCGAGCACCGTGCAGATGACGGCGACTATCACGCCTGCACAGACCCAGATCAGCGGCCTGCGGTCGCCCCCCAGCATCGTCAGCAAGACCAGCAGAAAGGCGAACCAGGCACCGATCCGGAGCGCATCGAACACGCTCGCCAGCACCGGCATGAACGCGCCATCGCCACCCAGTGCCAGGTAGGCCGAACCAGACCATGCCGCCCCCAGCGCCACCGCCGCAAACAGCAGCAGGCCGGGGTGGCCGCCTCGCCAGGCGAGGAGCAGGTACAGACCGAAGAGGGCATGCACGCCAGCAGCGAAGCCGTACCCCGCGCGGGCGACATCGAGCAACGCAAGACTGCCGATCAGTTCGGACATGGCCCCAGAAAGTCAAAAGGGTCCGGGCAACATACCCGGACCCACAGATCTACGCATTCGGTCGCGTCAGTGCGCGCCCTGCCCCGTCAGCACGACGTGGACCGTCTCACACAGGACCAGCGAGTCCAGGAACAGGGTGTGATTCTTGACGTAGTAGAGGTCGTACTGCAACTTCTGCAGCGCGTCGTCCACCGAGGCGCCGTACTGGTAGCGGACCTGCGCCCACCCGGTCAGACCCGGCTTGACGCAATGGCGCACGGCATAGAACGGAATGTCTGCAGTCAGCTGATCGACGAAGTAGGGCCGCTCGGGGCGGGGGCCGACCATGCTCATCTCGCCCTTGAGCACATTGAACAGCTGCGGCAACTCGTCGATCCGGGTCCGCCGCATGAAGCGGCCCACCCGCGTCACCCGGTCGTCGTTGGACTGGGCCCACTTGGGCTTGCCATCCTTCTCGGCATCCCGGCGCATGCTGCGGAACTTGATGACCCGGAAGCTGCGGCCACCCTGGCCGACCCGCTCCTGGCTGTAGAAGATCGGCGCCCCATCCTCGATCAGGATCGCGATCGCGGCGATGATCATCACAGGGAACGCCAGGATCAGCAGCACCAGGGAGGCGATCAGATCGAAAATGCGCTTGACCACGGTGCGGGCAAAGCCCTGGCGGAAGCCCTCGCCGTAGATGAGCCAGCTTGCCTTCAGGGATTCGATGCGGACCTGCCCCTGAACGCGCTCGTAGAAGCTGCTGAGATCAAGGACCTTGACGCCGAGCAGCTTGCAGTCGAGCAGTTCGCGCATCGGCAGCACGCCGCCACGTCGCTCGCGAACCGCGACGATGACTTCGTCCACCTGCTCGCGCCGGACAAATTCGACCAGCCGGCCCGAGTACTCGACGATGCGCGACGGCGAGACGCAACGCTCGCCATCCTGAGCGGTCGGGATGAACCCGACCACGGACAGGGAGCGGGCCTCCGGGCCGGTCAGTACGCGCTCGACCAGGGCAGCATCTTCGCCCGTTCCCAGCACCAGGACCCGGCGTGCCATCAGGGCCGAACGCTGCCCCCGGTTGGCGATGCCCCGATTGAGCATCACGAAGGCGAGCAGCAGCACCGAGGTCAGGCCACCCGCTTCCGGTGCGAAATGTCCCCATGGCAACACGCTGTAGATGCCGTAGGCGACGGGCATGCTGACGAGCACCGGCAGCGCGAGCCGGCCGACCACCGTGCGCAGCGAGGGGTCGGCGAACGGCTTGTAGAGGCCGAAGGCGCTGTTAAGCACCATCATCGCCAGGGCGAAGACCAGCGCGGACGGCACGGCCATCCGCCAATCGACAGCGACCGCTGGCGATCCCTCGATCTGGAGCGAGAAGCCGATCAGCAGCCCGAGGGCGAGAACGGCCGCATCGATCAGCAGATTGACGAGGCTTTGCGAAGAAATGTGATGACTGAAGATCTTGAGCATTTTGAACCCGGCCGATTGGCCCTTCCCTGTGCGTGCGTCTTGTTGCGCCCTGGTTGCAGGCCCCGCCCCATCGCGGCGGAACCGACGGCTTGGTGTCTCGTGCTGCGGAACGAACCTTACTCGCCGCCCGGCGACACCCGCGTTAAAGACATCACGCCGCATGCCAGCGGCACACGGAAACTTTCCACTTCGTGACGCGTCCCTCGGATGGCGCCAGATGTCGCTTGCGGTTGGGAGATCAGTCGCAGGTCAGGAAATCGGCCAGGTCGGCGGACAGGGCGGCGATGGCGCGCCCGGACTGGGGGAACATCTTGCCCAGCGTAATGAAGCCGTGGACCATGCCCTCTGCCGGATGGCGGCGGACCTCGATGCCGCAGCTTTCGAAGCGCGTCGCCAGCGCCTCGCACTCATCGACAAGCGGGTCGCACTCGGCGGTTACCAGCGAGAGCGGGGGCAAGCCGTCGAAGCGCTCGGCCAGTATCGGCGAGGCGCGCCAGTCCATGGCATCCCCCGGGTGAGGCAGGTAGCGCTCGAAGAACCAGGCCAGCGATTCCTCGTCGAGAAAGAACCCTTGCGCGAATCGCCGCCGCGAATCGGTCTCGGCGAAAATTTCGACGCAAGGGTAGACGAGGCCCAGCGCCCGGACCATCGACTCGCCCGCATCCCGAAGCCACAGCGCAGCAGCGAGCGCGAGATTGCCGCCGGCACTGTCCCCGGCCAGCGCCACCCTGGTCGGATCGGCGCCGATCTCCGAAGCATGCCGCTTGAGCCAGCGGACGGTCGCGAGCACATCGTCGAAGGCAGCCGGAAACGGGTGCTCCGGCGCAAGCCGGTAATCCACCGAGAGCACGTTCATGCCGCTCGCATTGCACAGCTCTCGACACAACACGTCGTGGGTTTCCACGCTGCCAATGCACCACCCGCCGCCGTGCAGAAAGACAAGCACCGGCAACACCGCATCCGGCGCGGCACCGATCGGGCGATAGGCGCGTGCCAGGACGACGCCACCAGACGAGCCGATCGGCACTTCCGTAACCGATGCGACAGCCGGCGCATCCGGCTGAAAGGCTTCCTGGAGCTTGACCATGGAACGCCGCGCCTGACCCTCGTCCAGTTCATGGAACTTGGGCGCGCCGACGCGGTAGGCCATGTCGAGGAGCGAACGGGCTCGGGGATCGAGGGGCATGGGGGGGCTGGCGGTAGCAATGGACCGGCCTGTGGAGGGCGCGCTATGATTCGCGGCTTCGCCCTGTGGCCGGATGGGTGCCGGGACTCTGGTGCCGGGAGAGGGACTCGAACCCTCACGCTGTCGCCAGCGGCGGATTTTGAATCCGCTGCGTCTACCGATTTCGCCACCCCGGCCGGGAAGGCGGAGGATTATCACCCATCGGGGAAACCCCCTGCAAGCGCGAATGCCCCTGACGCTGGACGACTTCGACTATACCCTGCCGGACGAACTGATTGCCCAGGCGCCGCTGCCCGACCGGGCGGCAGGCCGCCTGATGACGCTCGAGGGCGGACAGCCGATCGACGGCCACTTCCAGGACCTGCCCGGCCTGCTGCGCGCTGGCGACCTGCTGGTCTTCAACGACACGCGAGTCCTCCATGCCCGGCTGCATGGCGTCAAGGCCAGCGGCGGACGCGTCGAGGTGCTGATCGAACGACCGGTCGGCGAACACGAGGCACTCGCCCAGGTGCGCGCGAGCAAGTCGCCAAAGCCGGGCACGGCCCTGCGGCTGGCCGACGCGTTCGACGTCACGGTCGTTGGCCGGGCGGGCGAGTTCTTTCATCTTCGCTTTCCAAGCGAGGCGCCGCTGCTCGCATTGCTCGAGGCCCACGGCAAACTGCCCCTGCCACCCTATATCGACCGGGACGCCGCAGACAGTGACGAGACCCGCTACCAGACGGTTTATGCGCGCCACCTCGGCTCGGTGGCCGCGCCGACCGCGGGCCTGCATTTTGACGCGCCGATGCTGGCGCGCCTGGGGGAGCGTGGCGTCGGCACGGCTTACCTGACGCTGCATGTGGGCGCGGGCACATTCCAGCCGGTTCGCTGCCACGATCTGTCGGAACACCGGATGCACAGCGAACGCTTTGTGCTTCCCGCAGAAACGGTCGCCGCCATCGACAGGACCCGCGAGCGAGGCGGCCGTGTCGTCGCGGTCGGCACGACCAGCCTGCGCGCCCTCGAGGCAGCGGCCCAGGCCGGTCAGCTGGAAGCCGGCAGCGGTGAAACGGACATTTTCATCACGCCCGGCTACCGCTTCCGCGTCGTCGATGCGCTCGTCACCAATTTCCACCTGCCGCGCTCAACCCTGCTGATGCTGGTTTCGGCCTTCGCCGGCCAGGCGCCCATCCGTCGCGCCTACGCCCATGCGGTCGCACAGCGCTATCGCTTCTTCAGCTATGGCGACGCCATGTTCCTCACCCGCCAGCCATGAAATTCGAACTTCTCAGCCACGATGGCGCTGCCCGCCGGGGCCGCCTGACCCTGACCCACGGCGTCGTCGAGACGCCGGTGTTCATGCCGGTCGGCACCTACGGCACGGTCAAGGCGATGACGCCGACTGCGCTCGACGAGATCGGCGCCCAGATCTGCCTCGGCAACACCTTCCATCTCTGGCTCCGTCCGGGCATGGAGGTCATCGATGCCCACGGCGGGCTGCACGGGTTCATGCAGTGGCCGAAGCCGATCCTGACCGATTCGGGCGGCTTCCAGGTCTTCTCGCTGGGCGCCCTGCGCAAGATTTCCGAAGAAGGCGTGCACTTTGCCTCGCCAATCGACGGCGCCCGGCTGTTCCTGACGCCCGAACTGTCGATGGCGATACAGACCCGCCTCAACGCGGACGTGGTCATGATCTTCGACGAGTGTACGCCCTATCCCGCCAGCCACGACGCGGCGGCCGAGTCGATGCGCCTGTCTCTGCGCTGGGCCCGGCGCTCGCGGGACGAATTCGACCGCCTCGGCAACACCAATGCCCTGTTCGGCATCGTCCAGGGCGGCATGTACGAGGACCTGCGGGACGAATCCCTGGCCGGCCTCGCCGATGTCGGCTTCGACGGCTTCGCCATCGGCGGCCTGTCGGTCGGCGAACCGAAGGACGACATGCGCCGGATCCTGGCCCACACGGCCCCCCGCCTGCCAGATGCCCGGCCGCGCTACCTGATGGGCGTCGGCACGCCCGAGGACATCGTCGCCAGCGTCGCCGCCGGCATCGACATGTTCGACTGCGTCATGCCGACCCGCAACGCGCGCAACGGCTGGCTGTTCACCCGCCACGGCAACATCAAGATCAAGAACGCGGTACATCGCCACGACACCAACCCGCTCGACCCGTCCTGCACCTGCTACACCTGCAGCCGCTTCTCCCGCGCCTACCTGCACCATCTCCACCGTACCGGCGAGATGCTGGGCTCGATGCTCAACACCATCCACAACCTCCACTACTACCAGACGCTGATGGCGGAGATCCGCGAGGCCATCGCGGGCGGCTCCTTCGATGCGTTCCGGGCCGACTTCCACCGCCTGCGGGGCAGCGAGGCCTGAGAATCCCCACTGCGCGCGGCGAAAATCGGCCAACTGATATAATTCGCGGTTTGCGAATACCCACCCGGGAGTTTCAATCGTGCTGATTTCCAATGCCTATGCCCAGGCCGCCGAGGGCGCTGCCCAGGATCCCACCGGCGGTCTCGTCCAGTTGCTGCCGATGATCCTGATGTTCGTGGTCATCTGGTTCCTGATGATCCGCCCGCAGATGAAGCGCGCCAAGGAGCACAAGGCCATGGTCGAGGCCCTCGGCAAAGGCGACGAGGTGATCACCCAGGGTGGGATGGCAGGCCGGATCACCGAAGTTGGCGAGCAATTCGTCCAGGTCGAGGTGGCCGACAAGGTGCAGATCATGATTCAACGCCAGGCCGTCGCGACGGTGCTTCCGAAGGGCACGCTCAAGGACGCCTGAGCGGTTCCGCCGCCCCTCTTCCCCGGGGCTCCTTGAGCCCCGCCTCTTCCCTTTCAAATCTGCGCCGCCCATGAACCGCTATCCCCTCTGGAAGAACCTGATGATCGGCATCGTGCTGATCATCGGACTCATCTACACCCTGCCGAACTTCTACGGCGAGGTGCCCGCGGTGCAGGTTTCGAGCGGCAAGGCCACGCTCAAGCTCGACGCCAGCAGCACGACGGCACGGATCGAGCAGGCACTGGTGGCCGCCGGGGTCGAGAACACCGGCATCTTCGCAGACGCCAACAGCGTCCGGGCGCGCTTCGCCAATACGGACGACCAGTTGAAGGCCAAGGACGCGATCGAACGGGCCTTCAACCCCGACCCGGCAGATCCCGACTACGTGGTGGCCCTGAACCTGCTGTCGGCCTCCCCAAACTGGTTGACCCAGATCCATGCCCTGCCGATGTATCTGGGCCTCGACCTGCGGGGTGGCGTGCACTTCCTGCTGCAGGTGGACATGCCCGGCGCGATTGAAAAGCGCCTGGATTCGACCGCTGCCGACCTGCGCACCCTGCTGCGGGACAAGAGCATCCGTCACTCGGGCATCGACCGCGTCGGCAACGCCATCCAGGTCCGTTTCCGTGACGGGGCCCTGCGCGACGAGGCGCGCACCGCG
The DNA here is from genome assembly GCA_020445665.1 of Rhodocyclaceae bacterium. GTDB lineage: Bacteria > Pseudomonadota > Gammaproteobacteria > Burkholderiales > Rhodocyclaceae > Cognatazoarcus. The sequence continues at coordinate 9,950 of JAGRGD010000198.1, read as the reverse complement.
ATCGGCCGATTCACCGCCGACCTGCAGCTTCAGGACCGCGATAGCGACGGCGAGATGCCCGCCCTGGCCGCCTCACTGACGCCGCAGGCCGAGAAGACGATCCAGGAGTTCGCCCTCAAGCAGAACATCACCACGCTCCACAACCGGATCAACGAGCTGGGCGTGGCCGAGCCGGTGATCCAGCAGCAGGGTGTCGACCGGATCGTCGTCCAGTTGCCCGGCGTGCAGGATGTGGCCAAGGCCAAGGACATCCTGGGACGTACCGCGACCCTCGAGGTGCGGATGGTCGACGAGACCCCGGGCGCCCTCGAGGAGGCCCTGAATGGCCGCGTGCCCTTCGGCTCCGAGCTCTACACCGAACGGGGCGGCAGGGAGTTGCTGGTCAAGAAACAGGTGGTGCTGACCGGCGACCGCCTCACCGACGCCCAGCCCGGCTTCGACGGGCAAACCCAGGAGCCGGCGGTGCACCTCACGCTCGACGCCGCGGGCGCGCGGATCTTCCGGGATGTCACCCGCGAGAACGTCGGCAAGCGCATGGCGATCCTGCTGATCGAGAAGGGCAAGGGCGAAGTCGTCACCGCACCGGTGATCCGCACCGAGATCGGCGGCGGCCGTGTCCAGATTTCGGGTCAGATGACGTCCCAGGAGGCCACCGACGTGGCGCTGCTGCTGCGCGCCGGCTCCCTCGCCGCACCGATGGAGATCATCGAGGAGCGCACCGTCGGCCCAAGCCTGGGCGCCGAAAACATCGAGAAGGGCTTCAATTCGAACCTGTGGGGCTTCGCGGCGATCGCCGCCTTCATGATCGCCTACTACATGCTCTTCGGCCTGGTGTCGGTGATCGCCCTGGCCTCGAACCTGCTGCTCCTGGTTGCGCTGCTTTCGATGCTGCAGGCAACCCTGACGCTGCCGGGCATCGCCGCCATCGCGCTGACCCTGGGCATGGCCATCGACGCCAACGTGCTGATCAATGAACGGATCCGGGAGGAGCTGCGCAACGGGGCCAGCCCCCAGGCCGCGATCACGGCCGGCTACGAGCGCGCCTTCGACACCATTCTCGACTCGAACATCACGACGCTGATCGCAGGCATCGCGCTGCTGGTCTTCGGCTCAGGCCCGGTCCGCGGCTTCGCGGTGGTGCACTGCCTCGGCATCCTGACCTCGATGTTCAGCGCGATTCTGGTCTCGCGCATGCTGGTCAACCTGATCTACGGCCGTCGCCGCAAGGTCGACGCCCTCTCCATCGGCCAGATCTGGAAGCCCACCAACTGAATCACGCTAACGGCGGCAGCGGGCCCCCCCCGCGCCCGCCCAGGAACGAGTCATGGAATTCTTCCGCATCAAGAATGACATCCCCTTCATGCGCCACGCGCTGGTGTTCAACGTCATCTCGTTGGTCACCTTCGTCCTGGCCGTGCTGTTTCTCGCCACCCGCGGGCTGAACCTGTCGGTGGAATTCACCGGCGGCACTCTTGTCGAGCTCCACTACGTCGAGGCGCCGCAACTCCAGCCGATCCGCCAGGCGCTTTCGGACGACGGTTACCCGGATGCCCAGGTCCAGAATTTCGGCAGCTCCCGCGACATCCTGATTCGGCTGCCCAACCGGGATGGCCTGGACTCGTCACGGGTGAGTCAGAAGGTCATCGGCACCCTGTCCGGCATCGACGACGCCAAGCCGGAACTCCGACGGGTCGAATTCGTCGGACCCCAGGTGGGCAAGGAACTGGCGGCCGATGGCGCCATGGCCCTGCTGCTGGTGGTGATGGGCATCATGATCTACCTCGCCCTGCGCTTCGAGTGGCGTTTCTCGGTAGCAGCGATCATCGCCAACCTCCACGACGTGATCATCATTCTGGGCTTCTTCGCCTTCTTTCAGTGGGAGTTCTCCCTGGCCGTTCTGGCTGCCGTGCTCGCGGTGCTGGGCTATTCGGTCAACGAGTCGGTGGTGGTCTTCGACAGGGTCCGCGAGACCTTCAAGAAGAAGCGCGGCATGGACACGCCGGAGGTGCTCAACCACGCCATCACCCGGACCATTTCGCGCACCATCATCACCCACGGCAGTACCCAGATGATGGTCCTGTCGATGCTTCTGTTCGGCGGCGAAACCCTCTATTACTTCGCTCTGGCGCTGACCATCGGCATCCTGTTCGGCATCTACTCATCGGTGCTGGTGGCGAGCCCGCTGGTGATGTGGCTCGGCGTCTCCCGCGAGCAATTCATCAAGCCCAAGCAGGAGAAGCAGGAAGCCGTCGTCTGACCCACCCGGCCATCCAACAGCACAAGGCCGCGAATGCGGCCTTTTTTCGTCCCCGGAGCGCGCGCCGCCCTAAACCGCGAAGTGGTGCTTGACCCGGAGGGTCTCCCCCCGCTCCGAGACGCCGACGAGGCGGTCGATATTGGGGTGCTTGCCCGGATTCTGCCGGGCATCCTCGGTGTGCTCAGCGTACAGTTCGAGCCCCTTGCGGGCCGCATCGGGCGTGATCGCCCCATAGAGCTGGGCGAGATGGTTGTAGACCACCAGCGAGCCTGCCTGACCCGCCTTATTCTCGATGCGACCGACGATGCCGTCCTGGCCATCGATCAACTCGATCGCGGCGAGATGGGAGACGCCAGGCAACTGCTTGAGGGTGTCGGAGAAGGCCATGCGGCGCCTCAGATCCGCTCGGCCAGTTCGACGGCCTTGCCAATATAGCTCGCGGGGGTCATGGCCATCAGGCGTGCGCGATCGGCCTCAGGGATTGCCAGCGTCTGGACGAAGGCCTGCAGGGCCTCGCGGGTGATGCCCTTGCCGCGGGTCAGGGCCTTGAGCTGCTCGTACGGATTCTCGATGCCGTGGCGGCGCATGACCGTCTGCACCGGCTCGGCAAGCACCTCCCAGGCCGCGTCGAGATCGGCAGCCAGGCGCGCCGGGTCCGCCTCGAGCTTGTTCAGGCCCTTGAGGCAGGAATCCAGCGCCAGCACCGTGTGACCGAAGGCCACCCCCATGTTGCGCAGCACGGTCGAATCGGTCAGGTCCCGCTGCATCCGCGACACCGGCAGCTTCTCGCTGAAGTGTCGCAGCACCGCGTTGGCGATGCCCAGGTTGCCCTCGGCATTCTCGAAGTCGATGGGGTTGACCTTGTGGGGCATGGTGGACGAGCCCACCTCGCCTTCCTTCAGCTTCTGCTTGAAGTAACCCAGCGAGATGTAGCTCCAGATGTCGCGGCAGGCGTCGATCAGGATCGTGTTGGAGCGGGCCGTGGCGTCGAACAGCTCGGCCATCGCGTCGTGGGGCTCGATCTGGATCGTGTAGGGATTGAATGTCAGCCCGAGGGATCTGACGAATGCCCCGTTGAAGTCTTCCCAGTCGATCTCCGGATAGGCCGACAGGTGCGCGTTGTAGTTGCCGACGGCACCGTTGAACTTGGCGCTCATTTCCACCGCGGCAACCTGGCGGCGTGCGCGCTGAAGCCGGTAGGCGATGTTGGCCATTTCCTTGCCGAGCGTGGTCGGGCTCGCGGTCTGACCATGCGTGCGCGACAGCATCGGCTGCCTGGCATGCTGGTGCGCCAGCTCGACGAAGCGCGCGATGACACGGTCGAGCATCGGCAGAACAGCCTCGCTGCGGGCGTCCTCGAGCATCAGCGCGTGGGACGTGTTGTTGATGTCCTCGGAGGTACAGGCAAAGTGAAAGAACTCGCTTGCCGCCGCCACTTCCGACAGGGAAGCGAAGCGTTTCTTGAGCCAGTACTCGACCGCTTTCACGTCATGGTTGGTGACCGCCTCGATGTCCTTGACGGCCTGGGCATCCTCTGCCGAGAAGCCGTCGCGTACCGCGTCCAGTTCGGCCAGAGTGGCCGCGGAGAATGGCGACACCTCCGGCACCGAATCCGCCGCCGCGAGCGCCTTGAGCCATTCGATCTCGACCCGGATCCGGTTGCGGATCAGGCCAAACTCCGAGAAATGGTTGCGCAGCGCCTCCAGCTTGGCCTGGTAGCGACCGTCGAGGGGAGAAAGGGCGAGAAGTTGGAAGTCGGACATGGCTCGGCGGACAGAAACGGGAAACCCGTCATTCTACCCGAGCCCTTGGGCGCTGTCGGCCCGGCCGCGAGACGGTGCCGGGTTCAGCGCACGCAGACGCGGCGCACCTGCTCCATGTCCGTGATGCCTTCAAGGACCTTCTCGATGCCGTCCTGGCGGAGTGTTCGCATCCCTTCCTCAAGGGCCAGGGAGAGCAGATTCGCGACGCGCGCGCGCTCCTGGATCAGGCGTTTGACCTCGTCGGAGCCCAGCATCAGTTCGTGCAGACCGACCCGCCCCCGGTAGCCGGAGTCGGAGCACTGTTCGCAACCCTTGGCACAGTAACAGCGCAGTTGCCCCTTGTCGGTGGCGAAGCGCCGGTGCCAATCCTGCAGGATCACGTTCCGGGCTGCCACCGGATCCTCCTGGAAGGCCCGGGTATGGCGCAGATCTTCGCAATACTCGTCGAGTAGCGCGGCAACCTCCGCCTCGCTGGGTGTCCATGCCTCCTTGCACTCGCCGCACAGCCGCTTGGCCAGCCGCTGGGCGAGTACGCCGATCAGCGCATCGGCAAAGTTGAACGGGTCCATGCCCATATCGAGCAGACGTACGATCGACTCGGGCGCGCTGTTGGTATGGAGCGTAGAGAACACCAGGTGACCGGTCAGGGACGCCTCCAGGCCAATCGAGACCGTCTCCTCGTCACGCATCTCACCGACCATGATCACGTCCGGGTCGGCACGCAGGAAGGCGCGCATGACGGTGGGAAAGTCGAGCCCGGCCTTGCGGTTGACCTGCACCTGCCGCAGCCCCTTCTGGGTAATCTCGACCGGGTCCTCGGCGGTCCAGATCTTGGTGTCGGGCTTGTTGATGTGCCCCAGGATCGAGTGCAGCGTGGTGGTCTTGCCGGAGCCGGTGGGACCGCACACGAAGAAGATGCCGTAGGGCTTGGCGATGGCACTTCGCAATCGCTCGAGGTTGGACTCGCTCAGGCCAAGCGCCGTCAGCTTGATCGGCTCTCCGTTGGCGAGAATGCGCATCACGACGTCCTCGACCCCACCCGCAGTCGGCACGGTAGCCACCCGCAACTCGATGTCCAGGGGCGCGTACTTGCGGAACTTGATCTTGCCGTCCTGGGGCTTGCGGCGTTCCGCGATGTCCAGGTCGCACATGATCTTGAGTCGCGTTACCAGCGGGTTGCGATAGCTCGCCGGCACCTCGATGTAGGGCACCAGGGAACCGTCCTTGCGGAAGCGGATACGCGTCTTTTCCTTCCCGGGTCGCGGTTCGATGTGGATGTCCGAGGCGCCCATCCGGTGCGCATCGATAATGATCTTGTTCACCAGCTTGACGAGCTCGTTGTCGGCCGCCGCGGAAAGCTCGTCCGCAACCGAGGTATCGCCTTCGTCGTCCACCAGATCGGACAGGAGGTCGTCCACCGAGCCCAGTTCGAGGGACTCCTGAAAAAGCTGGCTGACCGTCTTCTCGAACTCGGCATAGGTGGTCACCCGATACACCAGCCGGGCCTTGGGAAACACGTTGGCCGCGACCTTCGACGAGATCACCTGCTCCGGATCCACGGTGAGGATCACGATGCCGTCCGGGGTCTCGTCGATCGGCGCCCACTGACTCTGCTGAACGAACTCCCGCTTGAGGTGGCGAAGCAGCTCGATGGGCTTGACCCGCTCGGGCTGGAAAGGCTCGTAGGGCAACGAGTAGAACTTGGCCAGCGCCGCACCGATGTCGCCCGCCTTGAGGCCATACTCGGCGAGCAGTACCTCTTCGGTCCGAACTCCGGAGGCCCGGGCTTTTCGCGACGCTTCGGACAGGTCGTCCCCCGAAAGAGCGCCGTCCTTGACCAGCGCCTCGTAGCGCGAGCGCAGGCCGGTGGTCGGCTGGACCCGTTGCGCAAAAGCCGTTCCGAGCGTCTGCGCGAGCCCCATCAGGCCTTCCTGCGCCAGTACGGTGAACGGCTGCCCGTTGGCGGTGTTGATCAGCTGAACGACACCCTGCAGCTGCCCTTTGTGGGCATCGACCACCGGGGCGACCAGCATCTGGTGGCTGCTGAAGCCCGAGCGCTCGTCCACGTCCTTGCGGAAGCGAAGATCGGGGTGAATCGCCTCCAGTTCGGCGTCATCGTAGGCGTCCGCAATATTCAGGACCTGCTTGGTCATCGCGACGAAGCCGGCGACGCTGTCGGCGGATATCGGCAGACGAATCGCGGTGATCTTGCCCGCACCGGTCTTCACCTTCGTGACGATCGCGGTCCGCGAATCGTCCAGCGTGTAGATGGAGATACGCTCTGCGTGGAACAGTTCGCCCAGTTCGGGCGACAACTCGAAGATGATCTCGTCGATGTGCTTCGTCGCGTGGATTCGCGCCGTAATCGACTGCAGGCCCTTGAAAAAGGCGAGACGTGACGTGACGTCGGGAAGCGTCGCCGCAGATTTGGCGTGCGCAGAATTCATGGTCTCAGACTCCCTCTCGGCCAGCCGGCATTGCGCCGGCCCTGGCGCTGACGTTGCGCCATTCTAGTCCGAAGGGCCCTCGCAAGCCCAAACGGCCACGGCAGGCCCCGAGCCATGACAGGCAGGGCGACTAGAAAGTCAGCTCCATGCCCGCCTCGAGACGACGCGGCACCAGACGTCCGTGATAGGACACCAGTTCGCTCATGATCCGCTCGCCCTTGCCCGGCTTCAGGTGCGTCACCAGCACCTCCGGGTTCCCTTCCACGCGCTCGAGGAGGCGTGTCAGCAGGTTGGGGCACATGTGACGCGACGCCAACGCCAGCCCCTGCTGGGCGTCGGGGAAAGCCGACTCGACGATCAGGTAGCGCAGGTCAGACAGCGCATTGATCTCCACCAGCAATTCGTCCGAGTAGGTCGTATCGCCGGTATACACCAGCTTTCCTTCGCCACTGTCGAGGCAGTAGCCCAGGGCCGGAACGGTGTGCAGCGCGCTCATCGGGCGGATCGTGCGATCGCCCAGTTGCACCGCCTCCCCGACACGGACTTCCTGGTAGCGCAGGAACGGCGCGCGACGATCCGGGATTGTCGAGAAATCCGGCCAGATGAGCCAGTTGAAGAGATGCGAGCGCAGGATTCGGAGGGTCTCGGCATTGCCATAGACCGTAATCGGTCGTCCCCGCTCCTCACCGACGGTGTCCACCAGGAAGGGAATGAAGGCGACGTGATCCAGATGCGCATGGGTGACGAACACGTGGTCGATGCGCAGCAGATCCTCGTAGTCAAGATCGCCAACACCACTGCCACCATCGAGCAGGATGTCGTGATCGACGAGATACGCCGTCGTCCGTCGACGCGCCCCGCCAATCCCTCCGCTGCAGCCCAGAACCTTGAGCTTCATGTCGGTTGGCGAGCCGCCAGGTCGGCAGTCGGCGAAAAGGGTGGCATCGTCGGAAAACCCATCCTGCAACGATACCCCGACCTCGCCCTGCCGGTCGCGGAAGAATTCACGCGACCGCGGCCTAACGCAGGAAGAACGACATCTTGACGCCGGCGATCTGAATGACGTCCTGGTCATTCAACCGGTGAGCCTGGGCATCCAGCGTCTTGCCATTGACCGACGGAAAGCTCGCGCCTTCCACATGTGTAATGAAGAATCCATGGGGGCGCCGGGTAATGACCGCGACCTGAACACCCGGCTTTCCGATCGTGGTCAGGCTCTTCGTCAGCGGTAACTCCTTGCCGGCGTTGCTGCCATTGAGCACCTGCAGGACACCCTCTCCCACCTCAGCCGGCGGCACACCCGCGGTTGCCGTAGGCGCCGCTTTGGTGTCGATGATCTGTGTCGCCACGCCGCTGGTCGGCGTGGCCACGGGCTGGTCGATGACCTTGGTGTCGATCAGCCCGCCCTCGGCATCCAGCGCCAGGGGGTTGACCGCCGCCGTTTCGACGAATTCCGACGGGTTGACCGTGCGCTCGGCGCTGTTCTTGATGAACTTCAGGCGATACTTGCCGAGTTCGATCAGATCATTGTTCTGCAGGACATGCTTCTTGACGGGCTGACCATTGACGTAGGTGCCATTGGTGCTGTTCTGATCCTCAAGAAACGCGTCGTCGAGGATCGTGGTGATCACCGCATGCTCGCCGCTGATCGCCAGATTGTCGATCTGGATATCGTTGTGCGGCTTGCGCCCGATCGAGATCCGCTCCTTGGTGAGTTCGATCTCCTTCAGCACCAGCCCGTCCATGCTAAGAATCAGCTTCGGCATTTCGTCAGTTCCAGTGGCACAGCAATCGCGGGCACGGCTGGCCCGCTCAGGCGCGTTCAGTACGCCATCAATACGACGCTGACATTATCCCGCCCGCCGCCGCCGTTGGCCGCATCGATCAGCCGGGCGGTCGCCCGGGGCAGATCACCGTCGGCGGCTTCGATCTCGGCCAGAATGGCGTCGTCTTCCAGCATTTCCGTCAGTCCGTCCGAGCACAGCAAGAGGCTGTCTCCCGCCGCGAACTCGACCGTCACGACGTCGACGTCGACATCCGGATCAACCCCAAGCGAACGGGTCAGAACCCCGCGGCCCGGTGCCCGCCGCGCCTCGGCGGCGCTAATCATGCCCCCGTCCAGAAGCTCCTGCAACAGCGAGTGGTCGACGGTCAGCCGCTCAAGGCGCCCACCACGCAGCCGATAGGCGCGAGAGTCACCGACATGGCCAATCGTAACGAGCTTCCCCCAGGCCTGCGCCAGCACCGCTGTCGACCCCATGCCATACAACTTGAGATTGTCGTTCGACTGATCGAAGATGGCGCGGTTGGCCTTCCGGATCACATCGCGCACCCGACGCTCGATCTGTTCGCCGTCCAGCGTTTCCGCCGGTGGTCCGGTCAGGCATTCACCTGCGACCCGCGCCACGATCGCGGAGGCCACATCGCCACCGCGATGCCCTCCCATGCCGTCAGCGACCAGCGCCCAGCCGCCGGACGTATCGCTGGCCACAGCATCCTCGTTGCGCGTGCGCACCTGGCCGACATCCGTCGCCATCGCGATACGCAGGTTCGTCACAAACCCTCCGGTCTTGAAATCCATGGGCGAGACGATACCGGAACCAGCGCCTGCCGTCCGCCCAAGGAACGCACGATCTCTGCAAGTGCCCGCCAGCGGACCGTGAAAAAAGGCGCCGGATGTCCGGCGCCTTTCGGGTTGGAGTCGTTTCCGCTCAGAGCAGGCTCTTCAGCACGCGGCCCATTTCGGACGGGTCACGGGTTACCTTGAATCCGCACTCTTCCATGATCGCCAGCTTGGCATCGGCCGTATCGGCACCGCCCGAGATCAGCGCGCCGGCGTGGCCCATGCGCTTGCCTGCCGGTGCCGTGACGCCAGCGATGAAGCCGACGATGGGCTTCTTCATGTTGGCTTTGCACCAGCGAGCCGCCTCAGCCTCGTCCGGACCACCGATCTCGCCGATCATGATCACCGCGTCGGTGTCCGGATCGTCGTTGAAGGCCTTCATGACATCAATGTGCTTGAGGCCGTTGATCGGATCGCCACCGATACCGACCGCCGACGACTGGCCCAGGCCGAGTTCGGTCAGCTGTGCCACCGCCTCGTAGGTCAGCGTTCCAGATCGGGAGACCACGCCAATGCGGCCCTTCTTGTGAATGTGGCCAGGCATGATGCCGATCTTGATCTCGTCGGGCGTGATCAGACCCGGGCAGTTCGGGCCCAGCAGCAGGGTCTTCTTGCCACCGGCGGCCTCCTTCTGGAGCATCTTGTTGCGCACTTCCAGCATGTCGCGGACCGGGATGCCCTCGGTGATGCAGATCGCCAGGTCGAGGTCGGCCTCGCAGGCTTCCCAGATCGCAGCAGCCGCACCGGCAGGCGGCACGTAGATGACCGACACCGTTGCGCCGGTCTCGGCGGCCGCGTCCTTGACGCTGCCGAAGATGGGCACGTCGAGGATCTTCTCGCCGGCCTTCTTCGGGTTCACG
>JAGRGD010000022.1 GCA_020445665.1 Rhodocyclaceae bacterium | reverse complement strand
GCGTCGTGCACAGCAACGACGTCTCGATGGCCGACCACGTGTCGGCATCGCCGCCGGCCAGCTTGGCCCAGGCGATCCGGAAGCCGTCGGCGAAGAAGTCCAAGCGGGTCTAGCTGCCTGTCACCGGGTGGAAGAGAACTTCACCGTCGACCTCGAACTCGCCGATCCGCTTCTGGCCTTCGGGGCCGGTCAGCCAGTCGGCCAGCTGCTTGGCGGCACCCATGGCCTTGGCGTCATGCCCGGCCGCCGGCAGCAGCAGCACGCCGTAGGGGTTGCGCAGCGACTCATCGCCCTCGCGAACGACCTCGAGATCGAGGCGGTCCTTGAAGGCCAGCCAGGTGCCGCGGTCGGCCAGGATGTACGCGCCCTTCTCCGAGGCCATGGTCATCGAAGCGCCCATGCCCTGGCCGGTCTCGAACCAGCGATCGGACGGCTCGGCCACCGACAAGCCCGCCTGCTTGCGCAGCAGCTGTTCGCGTGCGTGCGTGCCGCTCTTGTCGCCACGGCTGACGAAGGGTGCGCCCGCCGCTTCGATGCGCTGGAGCGCGTCGGCGATGCCCGAGGCCTGCTTCACCTGGGCCGGATCGGCTGCTGGGCCCAGCAGCACGAAGTCGTTCCACATCACGTCGCGCCGCTCGGTGGCATGGCCGTCCGCTACGTAGGCATCCTCCCGCGCTCGGTCGTGCACGAGCACGAGGTCGGCATCACCGCGCTTGCCCAGCTCCAACGCCTGGCCCGTGCCGACGGGGATCACCTGCACCTCGATGCCGGTCTCCGCCTGCCACGGCTCCAAGAGGAACTTCAGCAGCCCGCTGTTCTCCGTGCTGGTCGTGGTGGCCAGACGCATCTTGACGGGTACATCGGGCGCCTTGTCCCCGCAGGCGGGGACGAGGGCGGCAACGCCGACGAGGAGAGCGGCGGAGAGATAGGCGCGGCGGGTGGTGTGCATGGCGCGGATGGTGCCTTGAGGCCCGCCATCCCGCCAGCCGGGCGTGATCAGCGGCGCCCGTCGCCCTTCGACGCCATGACCTCGAAGCTCGACCACCGCTCTACGCGGATGGCGGCCTGCCCAGGGCGCGGATCCCCTGCAGCGAGGAGAGCGAGTCGCATGCTGCGCATGTCGGGCTGATCAGGGCCGAGCCACGGAATGGCGCCGTCTTCCGAGAGCCAAGAGAGACACGCACCTCTGGAACCCACGATGACGGTGCCACCTCTCCACACGGAGGACAGAACGACAGGATGGCCCGCACGAGCCGGCCGCGGGAGTCGCAGCTCTTTGGAGAGCAGGTGTATCCGCATGTTGGGCGGCTCGCCATCGGCCCCACCGATCCCGGGCAGCAGGGCGATCTCGCCGCGCACGCCACCGATGCAAAGGACCCTCACGTCATATGGCAGGTCGAAGGACACCCCGGCGCGCAGGATCCGCGAATCGCCACCCCCCTGGGTTGCCTTTCCCCAGACGGGAAACGCGACGACCACCTGAGGCGGACCCGCCATCGGATCAAGGACGCTCAGTGCCGGCAGGCCCTGACCTACATGGCGCACAACGTCACCCGGGAAGTAGACCGACACGCTGCCACTCACGGTCGTGGGCGCTGAGTTCTCGGCAGGTGCGACGGCCACCTCCATCGCCTCGTCGAACCCCAAGGCAGGGGCCTTCACGCGCAGCCAGGCACGACGGCACGTCACGACGTCCCGCGGCGTCGCCACCTCGATGCCGCCGGGCATCTCGAACTGGTGCAGGCGCATCGCTCGAGCGAGGTCGTTCTCGATGACGAGCGAACCGGAGTGCCCCGTCGTCAGCGGAACGAAGACCTGGGTCTCGACGGGGTTCGCCTCATCGGTCGACAAGACAAGTCGCAGCTCGCGCCCTTCGACCGGCGCGCCCAGCTCGGCCAGCTGCTTGCGCCAGCGACCGACCAGCTCGTCCCCCAGGACCACGTTCCGGAGCGGGAGCGGGCCAACACCATCCCAACGTCGCGTCACCTC
>JAGRGD010000197.1 GCA_020445665.1 Rhodocyclaceae bacterium | reverse complement strand
TGCCGTCGCCCGCACCCGTGCCCTCGCCCGAACCAGTGCCGTCGCCCGAACCAGTGCCGTCGCCCGAGCCGGTGCCGTCGCCCGAGGCGGTGCCATCACCGGAGCCTGTGCCATCGCCCGGCGCGGAACCATCGCCCGCGGCTGCAGCGAGCACCGGTCCGGCCGCGGCTTCCCGAAGTTTGTCGGTGTCGACGAAGGGCGCGTCCGGCCCGGCGCCGGCAGGGCGGCCGGGGGCGACACTGCCTCCGCTCCGCAGGGCATTGCCACCGCCCGCGGAGGGGAACGCCATCGCCAACTGCCGAGGGGCGCTACGGCCGACCGGGCCTGCTGCGCCGCTCGATCCGGGTGCCGCGCCCGAGCCGAGGGCCAGGCGCCTTCCAGCCGGCGGCGGGGCCTCGGCCGCACCGCCCGCCCCTGCCGGCATGCCGGTGTGCGGCAGTTCGATGTTGATCAGCCCCCCTGTGCCCGTGTCGGCCATGAAGCCGCTACCGCTCCCCGTCGTCGCACCATCTCCCGCGGACAGCCCGGCGGGGAGGCGCGCAGTCTCCGTTGTCGACGGGGGGCCGCCCACTACGAAAGGCACCGGAACCGTATGGGTGCCGTCTGCCGGGCGCTGGTAGGGCACCTCGGCAGGCGCAAACCAGACGAAATAGGCCACCAGGCCGGCGAGGGGCACGCCCACTCCGATCAGCGTGCCGACCGACACGCGAAGCAACTGGTCTTTCAGGTACGGAACCATGGTGCGACCCCCAAGCCGAGCGCTAGCAGGTTTGCATCGCCTCAGCTTCGACAGTAGACGCTGTTACGCCATTTTCATGAAAGATCGATGGGTGGTCGTGACGGATCAGACGGTCGACGGCGGCCAGCGGGCCGCCAACGATCGCCTCAAGGGTTCCTTCCGGCGTGCCGCGCGCGACTTCAGCGTGCCGTAGCGAGACCGCTCTGACTGGAAAACCACGCGGCCAGGTCGGCGATGTCCTGCCGGCTCAGGTTGGCCACCTGCCCCTGCATGATCGGGTTCTTGCGGTTGCCCAGCTGATAGTCGAGCAGGGCCCGCTGCAGGTAGTCGGCGTGCTGGCCCGCGAGGCGCGGGAAGTCCGGCGTGGCGCTGTTGCCGTCGGCGCCGTGGCAGGCGGCACAGGTCGCCGACTTGGCCTTGCCGGCCGCCGCATCGGCCGCATGGACAGCCGTCGTGGCGAGGCCGAGGAAGATGCACGCGAGGATGGGTCGCAATGTCATGGCTGAGTCCCTCACTTGCCCGCCTGGGCGTAATAGGCGGCCAGGTCGGCCATGTCCTGCTCGCTGAGCCCTTCGGCGATGCCCTGCATCGTCGGATGGCTGCGTTCGCCGCTCTTGTAGGCCTGCAATGCCTTGACCAGGTAGGCGGCGTGCTGACCACCGAGCTTGGGCACGTGATAGACCGAGGGGAAGGTCGTGCGGTAACCGGGGATGCCGTGGCAGCCGATGCACATCGACCGTTTGTCCTTGGCCGCTGCGGCATCGCCTTCCGCCGCGTGAACCCCGCCTGCCAGACACGCGGTCGCGATGAGCGCCGCGCTGATTGTTGTGCGTCGTCCCTGCATTTTGTCTCCTGTCGGGTGCGGATAGGGTGAAACGACGGACCGATTCTAGGTCGGTCGATTTGCCGCTTGCAATCGAAACCGACCAGATCGCCCTGGCCGGACGTTCTCCCCGGCCGGCACGCACGCCCCTTGGGCTCGCCCTATAATCGCCAGGCACCCCACTGTTCGAGGCCCGCATGCGCTTTGAAGGCACTGACGAATACGTCGCCACATCCGACCTGACGCTGGCGGTCAACGCCGCCATCCAGCTGCAGCGTCCGCTGCTGATCAAGGGCGAACCAGGCACCGGCAAGACCATGCTCGCCGAGCAAGTCGCGGGCGCCCTTGGTCTGCCGCTCTACCAGTGGCACATCAAGTCCACCACCCGCGCCCAGCAGGGCCTGTACGAGTACGACGCGGTCTCCCGCCTGCGCGACTCGCAGCTCGGCGAGGACCGGGTGCGGGACATCGCCAACTACATTCTCAAGGGCGTGCTGTGGCAGGCCTTCGAGGCCGACGGACCCTGCGTGATCCTGATCGACGAGGTCGACAAGGCGGACATCGAGTTCCCCAACGACCTGCTGCGCGAGCTCGACCGGATGGAGTTCCACTGCTACGAGACGCGCGAGACCATCCGCGCGCGCCACCGCCCCATCGTCTTCATCACCTCGAACAACGAGAAGGAGTTGCCGGACGCCTTCCTGCGCCGCTGCTTCTTCCACTACATCCGCTTCCCGGACAAGGGCACGATGCAGCGCATCGTGGACGTCCACTTCCCGGACATCCGCAAGCACCTGCTGCGCGAAGCCCTCGAGGTGTTCTTCGAATTGCGCGAGATTCCCGGCCTGAAGAAGAAACCCTCGACCTCCGAGTTGCTCGACTGGCTCAAGCTGCTGGTCGCCGAGGACATTCCGCCCGAGGCCCTGCGCTCCAGCGACCAGAAAGTGGTCGTGCCCCCCCTGCATGGCGCACTGCTCAAGAATGAGCAGGACGTCCATCTCTTCGAGCGCCTGGTCTTCATGGCCCGCAACAACCGCTAGGCGCCGATGTGCTGAAGATCCTGAAGACCCTCTTCGGCGTTCAGAAGCCCCGCGCCGACGCGCGCCGCCGGGCCGCGCCCGCCGACCCGCCGCCCGGGGCCGTGCCGGACACGCCGCCGCCGGATGCGGACAACCCGCCACCGGTACTGTGTCGCGAGGCCGTGCTCGACCGGCGCCAGGCCCTGGTGGGCTACCAGTTCACACACCACGAAGGCACCCGCGCTCGCAGCCGCGACCGGGGCAGCGCCATCCGCCATGTGTACGCCGAGGTGCTGGTGCGCAGCCTCTCGGCATTCGGCGTCGACCGCAGCCTGGGCCGCCGGCTGGCCTTCGTGGACCTGCCGGATACGTTCCTCGATCACGCCAGCCTCGACGAGGTCGCCGCCACCAACCTGGTGGTCCTGCCCCAGGCCCATGACGACGCGATGCCCGACGCCGGGGCGCTCGCGGCGCGGGTCGCGCAACTGAGGGCGCGGGGCATGCGCTTCGCCCTGGCCTCCGACCACCTCGCCCGTCATCACGAACCGCTTCTGGCCCACGCCGACTTCCTCGTCTTCCGCTCCACCGGGGACGACCCGGAGTCCCTCGCCCGGCACCTGCACCACATGCATGCAGCCCGACCCGAGGCGGCCATCCTGATGCGGGAGCTCGCCTCCCACGACGACTTCAACCTCTCCGCCAAGCTCGGCGCCAGCCTTTTCCAGGGCCGCTTCGTCACCGCCCGTGAGCCCTGGGAACAGAGCGAGCTCGGTCCGAACTCGGCGCGGCTGGCGGACCTCCTCGCGCGCCTTCGCCGCGACGCCGAGACCCGCGAGATCGCCGAGGCCCTGAAGCGCGACGGCGCCCTGTCGGTGCGACTGCTGCGCTACATCAACTCGGCCGCAGTCGGCCTGCACGAGAAGGTCACCTCCTTCGAACGGGCGGTGCAGCTGCTCGGGCGCGCCAGGCTCGAGCGCTGGCTGATGCTGCTGATGCTGTCGGCAGACGGCAACTCGCCGCGCTCGGCCGCGGTCCTCGAAGGGGCGATGGTGCGGGCGCGGATGATGGAACTGCTGGGCCAGGACGAGGCCCCGGCCGTGCGCGACGAGCACTTCATGACCGGCCTGCTGTCGCTGATCGACGTGGTCCTCGAGATGCCCCTCGACAGCGCCATGGCCGCCTTCGACCCGGCGCCGCCGATCCGCCAGGCGATCGTCGACGGCGAAGGCCGCCTGGCGGATCTGCTGGCCCTCGCCCGGGCCTGCGAGGAAGCCGATGCATCGGCCCTCGACGAGGCGGCCGCCCGCTGCGGCCTGACACCGGAGCGCGCCGGCCTTTGCCATGTCGAGGCCCTGGCCTGGGCCCTCGAGATGGGCGAGTAGGCACCCGCGGTGCTCATCGATTTCTTCCTCCACCTCAAGCATGCGGGCCTGCCCGTATCGACCAAGGAGTTTCTGACCCTCCTCGAGGGCCTGCAGGCGCGCGTCTGCGGTCACTCGATCGACGAATTCTATGGTTTCTCCCGCGCCTGCCTGGTCAAGGACGAAAGCCTCTACGACCGCTACGACCGGGCCTTCGGCAGCTACTTCAAGGGCGTCACCGAACTGCCGGGCCTCGACAAGGAGATCCCGGAGGACTGGCTCCGGGCGCTGACGAAGCGCCACCTCACCCCCGAGCAGAAGGCCGCCCTCGAGAAGCTCGGCTGGGACAAGCTGATGGCCGAGTTCGCGAAGCGGATCGAGGAACAGAAAAAGCGCCACCAGGGGGGCAGCAAGTGGGTCGGCACCGGGGGCAGCTCGCCCTTCGGCAACGACGGCTACCACCCGGAGGGCATCCGTGTCGGCGGGGAATCGGCCGGCAACCGGACCGCGGTCAAGGTCTGGGAGAAACGCGAGTACCGTAACCTGGACGACTCGGTCGAACTGGGCACCCGCAACATCAAGGTGGCCCTCCGCCGGCTACGTCGCTTCGCCCGCGAAGGCGCAGCCGACGAGCTGGACCTGGACGGCACCATCGAGGCGACCGCCCGCAACGCGGGCTGGCTCGACCTGATGATGCGCCCCGAGCGTCACAACGCAGTGAAGGTGCTGATGTTCTTCGATGTCGGTGGCTCGATGGAGGACCACGTGCGGGTCTGCGAGGAGCTCTTCTCGGCCAGCCGTACCGAATTCAAGCACCTCGAGTACTACTACTTTCACAACTGCGTATACGACTGGGTCTGGCGCGACAGCGCCCGGCGCCACACCGAGCGGATCGCCACCCGCGACGTGATTCACCGTTACGGTCCGGACTACAAGCTGCTCCTGGTCGGCGACGCGACGATGAGCCCCTACGAGATCCTCCACCAGCGCGGCGCCATCGAGTACATGAACGAAGAGCCCGGGGCCGCGTGGCTGCGTCGACTCCTCGACGCCTATCCGAGCGCGGCCTGGATCAACCCCGAACCGGAGCGTTCATGGGAGTACCGCCACTCGATCCGGATCATCCGCGACATCTTCGCCGAGCGCATGTACCCTCTGACCCTCGACGGACTTGCGCGGGCCATCCGCCAGCTTTCCCATTCAGGACGCAAATGACCGAGCCCAAGACCGCCGTCATCGTGGACGACGACCCTGTCAATCTCGACATCCTGACCATGACCCTGGAACTGATCGACGTGGAGGCGACCCCGTTCGAGAACGGCCAGTCGGCCCTCGAACATCTCCAGACACGCGCCGAACCACCGCCGGTCCTGATCGTCGACCGGATGATGCCGGAAATGGACGGCCTCGAGCTGGTGCGTCGGGTTCGCGCCGACCGTCGCTTTGACGCGATGCGGATCATCATGGCGTCGGCCTCGGTAGAACCCGAGGAGATCGCCGAGGCGCGCGCGGCCGGCGCCGACGACTATCTCACCAAGCCCTACGGCCCCGACGACCTGCTGGCCCTGCTCGGCCATCCGCCTGAGGCAGACTGACGCCGGACCGGGAACCTCAGCCCACGCCGTCCATGAAGGTCATCGGCTGCATGCCGAAGCCCGAGTCCATGTCGCGGATCTGATTGAGGAGGGCGTCGAGCCCGCCCTGCAGTTCCTTCAGCGCATCGCCGTCCATCGCGCGCAGCGCCTCCAGCAGGACCCCTCTCGCGGGCGACGGCGCCCGCGCCAGCAGCGCCAGGCCTTCGGGGGTCAGGTAGAGGCGCACGACGCGCTGGTCGGCACTCCCCCGCTCCCGCCGCAGCAGTCCCATGGTGTCGAGCTTGTCCACCATGTTGGAGGCCGTGGACTGATGCAGTGCCATGCGCTTGGCCAGCTCACCCACCCGCAGCCCGGGATCGTCGGCCAGCTCCTGCAGGGCCCAGAGCTGAGCGCCGGTGACGCCGCTCTGACGTTCGATCCATTGGGAGTGCCGCTGGGCGGTCCGGATCAGGACACGGAAGCGGCTCAGCAGGGCCAGCGCATGGGGCGGCGCCACGGGGATACTCGGAACTGCCTCGTCAGGGGCGGATGTCATGATCCTTACTCCGGCAAACGGACCTTCAACCGGTCCTCGGCTGCACCGAAGCCGCCCGCCCTGCGGGCCCGACGCTTCGAGGCGGCGCATATTCTACGACTGAGCGGGCATGGCGCACACGACATCTGCGTCAAGGACACAGGATTCACGGACCTGGCGGTGTCCCTTTTGTTACCATTCCCACGACATCGACCCCTTCAGCCCAGCGGGAGACCCCGGCGCCCGAATGCCACGCGACAATTCCTCACTCACCGGCGATCTGACCCGCTCCAGGACATTCCGGCGGCTGGCTCGCGGTGGGCGGCGCTATGCCATGCCGTGGTTGTCGCTGCGGCGCTGGCGCAAACGGGTTCTGCTGGTCGGCGCCGCGATGCTCTCGGGACTGGTTGCGATCCTCTTCGCGATCGGCGCGGAACTGGCAATCGGCGGCCACGAACAGCTGATGCACATCTCGCCGTGGCTGAGCCTGGTGATCGCTCCGGCCGGCTTCGCCGCCATGGCCTATCTGTGCCGCAAGTACTTCCCGGGCACCCAGGGCAGCGGCATCCCCCAGACGATCGCCGCGTCGATCACCAATGACGACAAGCTGCGCCGCTCGCTGCTCTCACCCCGCATCCTGATCGGCAAGATCCTGCTCACGCTGGGCGGTCTGCTGTCCGGGGCCACCATCGGGCGCGAGGGCCCCTCCGTGCAGATCGGCGCCTCGGTGCTGAACATGCTGTCGGGCAAGAAGCGCGGACGCATCGCGCCGACCCGCGACCTGATCATCGCCGGCGGCGCGGCCGGCGTCGCCGCGGCCTTCAACACGCCGCTGGGCGGGATCATGTTCGCGATCGAGGAGCTGTCCCGCAACCGGCCCTTCATGGCCAACAGCATGACGCTGATCGCGGTGATCTTCGCCGGTCTGATGTCCCTCGCGACGCTGGGCAGCTACACCTACTTCGGCGTTACGCAGGCGAGCCTGGCCTGGCCGGCGGCGATCACCCCGATCCTCGTCAGCGGCGCCTGTGGCGGGCTGCTTGGCGGCCTGTTCACCCGCCTCCTGATCCGCACCACGCGCAAGCTGCCGGGCAAGATCGGCGTCTTCGCGCGGGCCAAGCCGATCCGCTTTGCGGCCGCCTGCGGCCTGGCGACCGCCATCATCGGCCTGCTCACCGCGGGCCTCTCCTACGGCACCGGCTACGCCGAGATCAAGGGCGCCCTCGAGGGGACGTCCGAGCTGCCGATCTACTACGGCCTCGCCAAGGCGGCGGCGATCCTGCTGGCCTTCGTCAGCGGCATCCCCGGCGGCCTGTTTGCCCCGGCGCTGGCGGTCGGCGCCGGTGTCGGCACCAATGTCTCGATGATGTTCCCTGACGTGCAGAGCACCGCGGTGCTGGCACTCGGCATGGTCGCCTTCCTGGCCGGCGTGACCCAGTCGCCGATCACGTCCTTCGTGATCGTCATGGAGATGACGGCCAACCACAGCCTGCTGCTGCCGCTGATGTGCGCCTCGGTGATTGCCCACGCCTTCTCCCGCACCGTCGCGCCGACGCCGCTCTACGACGCGATGGCCTACGCCATCCTGCGCCGCCACACCCAGTCCCGCCGGATCGCAAAGACCCTGTCGAAGGGCGCGCGCGAAGCCGCCGAAGCCGATGACGACTCGCCCGCCCCGGCCGGTCCGGCCCCCGGCACCCAGGCGGCCGAGGCGCTCTCGCTGATGACGAAAGCCACGGAGACCGCCGTTCTGCTGCAGCCGGTTTCGCCGACCGATGCAAGCCCGGCTCCTGCCGGAGACGAGCCGCTCAGCGAGGTCGATGCGCCGGGGCCCGCTGCCGTCGCCGACGCAGCCGGCCGGGAAATCGCCGCGCTGGAGCGGGCACCGCTCGCTGAGCCGCGCGAAGCCGTCGATGACGAGCCCGTCGAGACCATTCCCGCAGAGCCGCCGGTCGACGCGGATCGCGCCGCTGATGCCACGGCTGTCACCCGCGCTGATCCCGAGGGCCACGCCGAGGACACGGCCGACGCCGAGGCCGAGGACGGACGCCGACCCGAAGCCGATGCCGATCCGGCGCCTGCAGACGGCGTGGCCTCCGGCGCCGCTGCGTCCCCCGAAGCCAACGCCGCGACAACCGGATCCGGGTCACACGGCCGCTGGCAGCGCATGCGGGCCAGGTTGCTGCGGCCGTGGCGCAGCCGGCAGTGAGGCAAGGCCCCGGCTTGAAGGCATATTAGAGACGGCTTATTCTTAAAGCGTCCCCGCTAGCCATCAGAGCGGCCGCCAGACCGGAGCCGAGCATGCCTTCCTCCATCGATATCGCTGCATTCTTCGACGAAGACACCAGCACGATTTCCTATCTCGTCAGCGATCCCGACAGCCGTATGGCTGCCATCGTCGACAGCGTCCTCGACTACGACCATGCCGCCGGCCGCACTGCCACGACCCAGGCCGACCGGATCGTCGACCGGGTGCGGGCACAGGGCCTGACGGTCACGTGGATACTCGAGACCCACGCCCACGCCGACCATCTCTCCGCCGCGCCCTACCTGCGCCGGCAACTGGGCGGTCGGATCGCCATCGGCGCACACATCCGCCAGGTACAGTCCGTTTTCGGCGAACTCTTCAATGCGGGCGACACGTTCGCCCGCGATGGCCGCCAGTTCGACCACCTCTTCGAGGCCGACGAGCCCTTTTCGATCGGCGCGATCCAGTGCCGGGCCATGCACACGCCGGGCCACACCCCGGCCTGCCTGAGCTATCTGATGACTGCCGGCCACGAACGCGTGGTCTTTGTCGGCGACACCCTCTTCATGCCCGACTACGGCACCGCCCGCTGCGATTTTCCCGGCGGCGATGCGCGCACGCTCTATCAGTCGATCCGTCGCCTGCTGGCCCTGCCCGACGACACCCGCCTGTTCCTTTGCCACGACTACCGTCCAGGCGGACGGGCGGCGGCCTGGGAGACCACGGTCGGCGCCCAGCGCCGGGCCAACATCCACGTCCACGACGGTATCGACGAGGACGCCTTCGTGACGATGCGCACCGAGCGCGATGCCGGCCTCGGCATGCCGCGCCTGATGCTCCCCTCCGTGCAGGTCAATATGCGCGCAGGCGAATTGCCGCCGGCCGAAGACAATGGCGTGCGCTACCTGAAGATCCCGATCGACGCGCTGTGACCCGACTTCGCCGCTTCCCCGTCCCGCGATGCCTGCCGACCCGACACTGATCGCGGCGCTGCTCGGTGGCGTCGTCGGCCTGGTGGTCTCCCTGAGCGGCGCTGGTGGCGGCATCATCGCAGTGCCCCTGCTGGTCTTCGGCCTGCACCTGGAGATGGTCGCCGCCGCTCCGGTGGGCCTGATCGCCGTCGGCCTCGCGGCCTTCGTCGGGGCACTGCTCGGCCTGCGGGACGGCATCGTCCGCTACCGGGCCGCGGCCCTGATCGGCATCCTCGGCATGGCAACCGCGCCGCTGGGCGTATGGCTCGCCCAGCGGCTGCCGAACCCGCCCCTGCTGATCGCCTTCGGCCTGTTGCTGGCGCTGACCGGCTGGCGCAGCTGGCAGCGTGCCCGTCCGTGCGCCAACGGTGAAGCGGCCCCGCACGCGCGACATGCCTGCGAGATCAACCCGGACGAGGGGCGGCTGCGCTGGACGGCACCCTGCGCCCGTGCGCTGGCCGCCACCGGCGCCGTCTCGGGCCTGCTGAGCGGCCTGCTCGGGGTCGGCGGGGGCTTCGTCATCGTACCGGCCCTCACGCGTCACACCGACCTCGACCATCGCAGCATCCTGGCCACCTCGCTGGCGGTGATCGCCCTGGTGTCGGTCGGCGGCATCGGCGCCGCGGCGCTTCACGGCCACATCGCGGTGGCCATCGCCCTGCCTTTCGCCGCCGGTGCGCTGGCCGCCCTGCTCGCCGGCAGACAACTCGCCGCGCGCCTGCAGGGCCCCCAGCTGCAGCGGATCTTCGCCGTGGTGTGCGTCGTCGTCGCGCTGCTGATGCTGGCGCGGGGCGGTGGCCTGATCGGCTTCACGGGATAGAAAAAACAAAACGGGGAGCCCGCGGGCTCCCCGAAACCTTCCAGGGGTCTTCGATCAGGATTCGATGACGATCTCGCTGGTGCCGTCCTCGCCGCTCATGGCCAGCATCAGGGCGTTGATGCGCTTGACGAAGGACGCCGGGTCCTCGAGGGTGCCACCTTCGGCGAGCAGGGCCTGATCGAACAGCACCTCGGCCCAGTCGTCGAAACGCGCCGTCTCACCCTTCAGGCGACGCACCGCGGGGTGAGTGGGGTTCACCTCGAGGATCGGCTTCGACACCGGGGCATCCTGGCCGGCGGCCTTGAGGATACGCGCCAGGTTCTGGCCCATGTCGTGCTCGTCGGCGACCAGGCAGGCGGGGGAGTCGGTCAGGCGGTGCGTCACGCGCACGTCCTTGACCCGCTCGCCGAGGGTGGCCTTCATCTTCTCGATGAGGTCCTTCATGTCGTCGGCGGCGGCCTCGGCGGCCTTCTTCTCCTGCTCGTCCTCGAGATCGCCCAGGTCGAGACCACCCTTGGCGACCGACTGCAGGGCCTTGCCGTCGAACTCGGTCAGGCTACCGACCACCCACTCGTCCACCCGCTCGGCCAGCAGCAGGACCTCGATGCCCTTCTTGCGGAAGATCTCGAGGTGGGGGCTGTTCTTGGCGGCCTTGAAGCTGTCGGCGGTGACGTAGTAGATCTTGTCCTGGCCTTCCTTCATGCGGCCGATGTAGTCGGCCAGCGAAACGGTCTGCTCCTCGCTGTCGTCCAGCGTGGTGGAGAAGCGCAGCAGGCTGGCGATCTTGTCCTTGTTGGCGAAGTCCTCGCCGACACCTTCCTTCAGGACGCGGCCGAATTCCTTCCAGAAGGTCGCGTACTTGTCCTTGTCGTTCCCGGCCATGTCCTCGAGCATCGACAGCACCTTCTTCGTGCAGCCGGCGCGGATCGCGTCGATATCCTTGGACTCCTGCAGGATCTCGCGGGACACGTTGAGGGGCAGGTCCGCCGAGTCAACCACCCCGCGCACGAAGCGCAGGTAGAGGGGCATCAGCTTCTCGGCGTCGTCCATGATGAAGACCCGCTTGACGTACAGCTTGACGCCGTGACGGGCGTTGCGGTCCCACATGTCGAAGGGTGCGTGGGCCGGCACGTAGAGCAGCTGGGTGTATTCGTGGCGCCCCTCGACCCGCGAGTGGGTCCATGCCAGCGGCTCGTCGTAGTCGTGCCCGACGTGCTTGTAGAAGGCCTTGTACTCCTCCTCGGTCACGTCGCTCTTCGAGCGCGCCCACAGGGCGTTGGCCTGGTTGACGGTCTCGTCCTCGTCGGTCGTGACCTGGGCCTTCTTCTCCTCGTCGTACTCCTCCTTCTTCATCAGGATCGGCTGGACGATGTGGTCGGAGTATTTGCGGATCAGCGAACGCAGGCGCCAGCCGGACAGCAGGTCGTCCTGGTCCTCGCGCAGGTGGAGGATGATCTCGGTGCCGCGGCTGGCCTTCTCGGCCGGCTCGAGCTGGTACTCGCCGGCGGTGTCGCCGGTCATCGAGCACTCCCACTTGACCGCTTCGGTCACCGGCAGGCCCGCGCGGCGGGTCAGGACCGTGACCTTGTCGGCGACGATGAAGGCCGAATAGAAGCCGACACCGAACTGGCCGATCAGGTGGGCGTCCTTCTGGCGGTCGCCGGTCAGGGAACTGAAGAATTCGCGGGTGCCGGACTTGGCGATGGTACCCAGGTTGGTGACCACCTCGTCGCGGCTCATGCCGATACCGTTGTCGGACACGATCACGGTGCGCGACTCGGCGTCGAAGCTGACGCGGATCTGGCCGTCGCCACCGCCTTCGAGCAGTTCGGGCTTGTCGAGCGCTTCGAAGCGCAACTTGTCGCAGGCATCGGCCGCGTTGGAGATCAGCTCCCGCAGGAAGATCTCGCGGTTGGAATACAGGGAATGAATCATCAGGTGAAGCAGCTGCTTCACCTCGGCCTGGAAGTTCATGGTCTGGGCGGCAGCGCTGCTGGCCCCGGCATTGGCTTCGGACATCGGCTCGAACTCCGTGGTGTGTTGGTGTGGTCGTGCTGACGCAAATGGGGTGCGCCGGGGCCTTTTCAAGCCCCGGTCGGACAGAAAATTCGGGAAATCTTCAGAAGGGGCCGGCGACTACCGGTAGGCGATCTCGAGGACTTCGATCTCGCGCAGTCCGGCCGGGCTCTGAAAGCGCACCAGATCGCCCTCGCGCGCCTTCATCAGGGCCTTGGCGATCGGCGAGATCCAGCTCACCCGCCCCTCGCTCGCGTTGGCCTCGTCAACGCCGACGATCTGGAAGGTCTGCTCGTTGTCGCCATCGACATCGCAGATGCTGACCGTGGCGCCGAAGAAGACCTGCTCGAGGTGCTCCTGTTCGGAGGGGTCGACGACGGTGGCCGACTCGATCCGCTTCATCAGGAAGCGGATGCGCCGATCGATCTCGCGCAGGCGCTTCTTGCCGTAGATGTAGTCGCCGTTCTCGGAGCGGTCGCCATTGCCGGCCGCCCAGGAGACAACCTCGACGATCTTCGGCCGCTCGCGCCGCACCAGTTCGTCGAGCTCCGCGCGCAAGATGTCGTAGCCCCGCCGCGTCATGTAGTTGCGGCCGGCGGGCACGGCTGGCTCGCGGGGAGCCAGCTCGTCGTCATCGTCGCTCTCGGATTCCTTTACGAACGCCTTGTTCAATCGCGGGACCGTCTCAGCCGGGCGAGGCGCCGGGCCTCAGTGGTAGATGGCCGGCTGGTTGAGCAGGCCGCCGTAGTGCTCGACCAGTATATCGAAGGCGTCTTCGTCGGAGCCGTTGGCGATCACCCCGTCGAGTTCCTCGCGGAAGCGCTGGGCGGCAGCCGCGCGAATCACCATGCCACGGCCCAGCCGCTTGTCGATAACCTCGATGGCGTCGTGACCCGGGTAATCGACAACGTAGAGTTGCTGGTCGTTATAGACAATCTGCATGATGATTCTCCTGCGCTCCCCGGGGGACGATCTGTCCTCCGGCGGTCACCCCGTAAGTGGGTCCGTGGGGCTGCGATTCAACCCTGCTCACCGTGTTGTCAATACGCCCTGCCGGGCATACCATGTGGCGAGCCTTGAAATGAATTACGGCGTCGTGGCGCGTCGGCTTTAGCGGATTGGCAATGAGCGACACCTTCAGCGATGTGACAAATCTGGCGACGCGGCTCGAAGAGCTGCGCACCGAACATCGCGACCTCGACATGGCCATCGACCAGCTGGCCGAAACACCCCCCGAGGATGAGCTGATGATCCGCCGCCTGAAGAAGCGCAAGCTCCTCCTCAAGGACCGGATCACCCTGATCGAGCGCATGCTGGAGCCCGACGAACCCGCATGACGCCAAACGGGGCTCGGCGATGAGCGACACCAGCGCCTTCGGGCCGTCCACCCTCGGCCTGCACGCCGGGCAGAGCCCCGACGCGGACTTCGGCTCCCGCGCGACGCCGATCCACTTCACCACCAGCTATGTCTTCCCGGACTGCGACACCGCGGCGGCGCGCTTCGATCTGGCGCGCACCGGTCACGTCTATTCGCGCATCTCGAACCCCACCAATGCGGTCCTCGAGGAGCGCATCGCGGCCCTCGAGGGCGGCGTCGGCGCGATCGCGGTGGCGAGCGGACAGGCGGCCCTGCACCTGGCGATCACCACCCTGATGGGCGCCGGCGGCCACATCGTCGGCTCGCGGGCGCTCTACGGTGGCTCGCACAACCTGCTCTCCTATACCCTGCCGCGCTTCGGCATCGAGACCACGTTTGTCGATCCGCACGATCCCGATGCGTGGCGCGCGGCGATCCGCCCGGAGACCCGCCTGTGCTTCGGCGAGGTCCTCGGCAACCCCGGCCTCGACGTCCTCGACATTCCGCGCATCGCCGCCATCGCCCACGACGCCGGCCTGCCCCTGTTGGTGGACAGCACGCTGGCGACCCCGGCCCTGCTGCGTCCGATCGAGCACGGGGCCGATCTGGTGATGCACTCCGCGACCAAGTTCCTCGGTGGCCACGGGGTCGCAGTCGGCGGCCTGCTGATCGACGGCGGCACCTTCGACTGGCAGGCATCGGGCCGCTTTCCGACCCTGACCGAACCCTACGACGGCTTCCACGGCATGGTTTTCAGCGACGAGTCGCCGGTCGCCGCCTTCCTGCTGCGCGCGCGCCGGGAAGGCCTGCGCGACTTCGGTGCCTGCCTGTCGCCGATGAATGCCTTCCAGATCCTGCAGGGGATCGAGACCCTGTCGCTGCGCATGGCACGCCACGTGGAGAATGCCCGCGCCGTGGCCGCGCACCTGGCCGCCCACGCCGGCGTTGTCGCCGTCGCCTACCCCGGGCTGGCCGGCCACCGCGATCACGCGCTGTCCGCGCGGCTGATGCCCCAGGGTTGTGGCGCGGTGATGAGCTTCGAACTGCGCGGCGGTCGGGCCGCCGGCCGCGCCTTCATCGAGGCCTTGCGGCTTTTCTCGCACCTCGCGAACGTCGGCGACGCCAAGTCGCTGGTCATCCACCCGGCGAGCACCACCCACTTCCGCATGAGCATCGATGAACTCGCCCGGGCCGGCATCGGCGAGGGCACGGTGCGCCTGTCGGTGGGTCTCGAGGACCCGGCCGACCTGCTGAAGGATCTCGACCGCGGCCTCGCGGCCGCCGCCAGGGCTGCGGAGGGCGCCGTTTGACGGGCGAGGTCCACTGCTACCGGGGTGGCCGCGAGGCTGGCGAGGGCCCGATGATCGTGTTCATCCACGGCGCAGGCCACGACCACAGCGTGTGGAACCTGCCGGCCCGCTATCTGGCACGTCACGGCTACCAGGTGCTGGCGCCGGACCTGCCCGCCCATGGCTGCAGCGCCGGGCCGGCGCTGACGCGGGTCGAGGACATGGCCAGCTGGCTGCTTGATCGCCTCGACCGGGAAGGCATCGCGCAGGCCACCCTTGCCGGCCATAGCATGGGCTCGCTGGTGGCCCTGGAGGCGGCCGCGAGAGCGCCGGAAAGGATCGAGGGCCTGGCCCTGATCGGTACCGCCGTGCCGATGCCGGTTGCCCCCGCCCTGCTCGATGCCGCCCGCGACGATCCCCCCCGCGCCCACGCAATGATCAATCAGTGGTCCTTCTCCCCCGATGCCCTGCTCGGCCGCGGTGCCGTCCCGGGCATGCTCGCGCCGGTGACCAACCTGCGCCTGATGGGGCGCCAGGGCCCTGGTGTGCTCCACGCCGATCTGGCTGCCTGCAATGCTTACGCGAGGGGTCTCGACGCCGCCGCAAGGATCGCCTGCCCGACGCTGCAGGTTTGCGGCAAGCGCGACCAGATGACCCCGGCACGCAACCTGGGCGCCCTCAACGATGCCTTGTCGCGGGACGCAGCGCGGCTCATGATTCACGCCATCGACGGTTGCGGCCATGCCATCATGGCCGAGAAACCCGAGGCATTGACGGACGCTCTGATGCAGTGGCGGAGCAGTTTCTGATTTGATGGCCCGACGTCGGTCGAGCCTGCGCCACCTACGAGCGCGGGCCATGGCGGATCAAGGGCCAGCGATTGACCCCAGAACCAGAGGAGAGACGAATGCAGGCACAGCAAGAGGCTGACAAGCAGGCGGAGGGGCTGCCCTTCCCCAAGGTCCGGGACATCAAGGTCATCTCGCCGTTCCGGTGGCTCGGACGGGCATGGCATGACTTCATGTCCTGCCCGATACCAAGCCTCTTCTATGGCTTCTGCTTCGCCGGCATGGGCCTGCTCGTCACCTTCGTCTTCGAGCACGCCTACCAGTACACCTCGGCGCTCACCTCCGGCTTCCTGCTGGTGGCGCCCTTCTTTTCGATGGGCCTCTACGAGATCTCCCGCCGCCGGGAGCGGGGCGAGGGCTGCGCACTGGCACCGACGACCGTGGTGTGGAAGCGCAACGCCGGCAACATCGGCGTCTTCGCCCTGGTCCTGATGGTGATCTTCCTGGTCTGGGCGAGGGCCTCGCTGGTCGTATTCGCCCTCTTCTACACCCAGGAGATGCCGAACCTGTCCGGCTTCCTGGAGCAGATCCTGGCCTTCGAGAACCTCGAGTTCCTGATGGTCTATGTGTGCGTCGGCTTCCTCTTCGCCACGATCGTGTTCGCCGTCAGCGTGGTCGCCATCCCGCTCATGCTCGACCGCAACCAGGATGCCGTCACGGCCATGCTGGCGAGCGTCGCCAGCCTGTTCAAGAACCCCTTCACGATGATGATGTGGGCCTTCGTGATCGTCGGGATGACCATCCTCGGCTTCCTGACCTTCCACGTCGGGCTGATCATCCTGATGCCGCTGGTGGGGCACGCCACCTGGCATGCTTACCGCGACCTGATCGAGCCGCTGCCGGCCGACTGAGCAACGAGGCGCCCGCAGGCCGGGCCCGAACGTCCGCTAAGCGTCGAGTTCGACCAGCACCGGCTGGTGGTCCGAGGCCGCGGTGTCCGCGAGCACCTCGACCGACACCAGCGCATCGGCCAGGGCCGGGCTGAGCCAGACATAGTCGCAACAATAGGGATGGTCCGGCCACTCGGCCCCGTGCAGGCCCACCGTCGGGGCATGGCGCCGGGTGCCGTGCCGCCTGGCCCATGCGTCGATCCACACCTCGTCACCGCCGAGCATCCGGTACTCCTCGCTGTCGGGCGCGAAGTTGAGGTCGCCACACAACAGCGCCGCGGCCGGCCTCGGCGGCGCACCGAAGAGCGATTCGGCGCGATCGGAGCGCGCCTGACCCGCCTCGTCCAGGGCGTCGCGCTGGATCTGCCGCAGGGCCGCCACCTGGGCCCGCCGCTGAAGTGCCGAGAAATACTCGAGATGGGTCGTCATCAGGCGCAGCTCGCGCGCCCCGCGGCGCACCACGGTCTCGAGGCAGGTTCGCTGCAGGCTGCGCTCGCCGGGGTCCACCGGAGCCGGCAGGAGGCGACGATAGACCGGGCCGACCTCGCCACTGACAAGCATCAGGTTGCCGAACCCCCGCAGGCCGCCAGCACCGTCCCCACACTCCAGGCCCGGCGCGAAGATCGGCACCATGCCGGGGAACGCGGCGGCGAGCAGCGCCGGCTCGTCGAGGGGGCCCTCGCCGCCCTTCAGCCCGGGCCAGTTGCGGGCGACCTCCTGCAGGCAGATCGCGTCCAGCGGGCCACAGGCACGTAGCCGCTCGATGGTCCGGTCGAGGGCCACCCGCCCATCCGCGCCGCGCCCCCACTGTATGTTCCAGCTCAGAATCCTCAAGCCGCTCTCCTGTCTCGTCGCCGCTTATGACAGTTTATGTCTTTCTGCAAACCGACGATCATGTCACCGGGGCAGATCGCCCCCCTGGGCTAGACTGCGGCGACTTCGTCCTGGACACCACGGCCCCTCCGGCCTCTGCACCCCGTCGCTGATGCATTTCCGCCTGCCCTTCCTCGCTCCCCCCCCGGCAACCTCGCTGATTGGCGGAGAGCGGTCCACCGTGGGCTTCGACCCGGAGGCGGACGCCTGGATGAGCAGCCTCGCGGCCCAGGCGCCGGCCCACGCCTGCCGCCTGATCGAGGAGCGCCTCAACATGCTCGAGGCCTCGGGCCTGCCGGAGGCCCAGTATGTCCCCGCCCTGGGCTTGATCCAGGATGCGATCGGCACCACCCAGACACGCATCGACTCGGCGTTGCCGCGCACGGAGATGCGCTTCGAGGCGGCAGACCTGGACCTGGTGCGCGCCATCCTGGGGCTTCTCAAGCGCACCGCCGCGGCCTTTCTCAATACCGTCGATCGCCTCGAAGGTCGCTGGTTTCGCAGTGGCACCCGGGCGATTCGCGACAGCGCGCTTCAGCAGGCCGCCCTGGCCATCTTGCAGCGCATCGAACTGGCCCACCGCATCTACGCCCGCAGTTCCGCGAAAGGCTGGCAGCAGCTGGCCCGTATTTCGCACATCGCGCTGACCAGCAGGTCCCGCGTGAGCGAGGCCACACGCACCGAAGTGGCGCGTCTGCATACCCGCGCGCTGCTGCTCGAACTGGCAGACCCGAACCGCCTCGACCCGATCTACTTCGAGCACCTGCGGATGTATCTGCGCCGCCACGGTGCGCAGAGCCGGATCCTCCGCCTCGGGCGCCTGCCGGCGGAGAGCCATCAGGCGCCGGGCCTCTACATCCTGGACGTTGGCGGCCGGAACCTCGAGCCCCTGGCCCGGATCGATCCCGCCCGGGTGGCGCAGGACGGTCTGGTCCTGGACACGCGGGCGCTGTTGAAGCGACTGGAAAGGCAACTCACGGGACTCGACGCGGGCGTCGACACGGCCCGTCTTGGCCTGCCACGCGACGCCAGCCAGCCCCGCTACCGGGAGTTCCTCGCGGGCCTCTCGGAACGCTGGTCTCAGCGCACGCCGCGCCGCCACGGCCGCAGCCGCTTTCTGCCCCGCACCCGCCTTGCCATCGGCTTCGAGGCAGCCCGTGCCTTCCTCGGCGGGGATGCGGCAGCTGCCCAGGGCGATCGGGCGTCATCGCGCGCGATCAGCCAGTGGACGATTCTCAACGAGAGCCCTTCCGGATTCGGCCTCGCCCTGATCGCCCCGACCGCTGGCATCCGCATCGGCGAGGCCTGCTGCCTGCGCCCGGATGGCCGCACCGAGGCGCACCTGGGCGTGATCCGCCGGGCCGAGCACCGGGGGCCACGTGACATCGTGATCGGGGTCGAACTGCTGGGCTCCGGCGCGAAACCTGCGCAGCTGCGGCTCGACACCGAGTTGCTGTCTGAAACCGGGGGAAGCCCGGTGGTCCACTTTGCGCACAGTGCCGCGCTCGGCGGTGCAGCGGTGCTGTGCCGATCCGGCCGTCTGCGAGAGGGCGGGCAGGTGGTCATCGACCTTCAGGGGCAGACCGGAGTGCATCAGGTCGGCGCCGTGGTCGCGGCCGGCGCCAGCCTGGAACTGGGCGCCCTGCAGCCGGCCAGCTGACCCGGGCAGCCCCCCGATCGGGGGAATACCCCCACTACGGGCGGGGTAGAGCCGGCCGCGCGGGGGCGCAATAATGCACATTCGTCCGAGCGCACCCACGATGCACGACCATCACCACGACCACAGGCACACCCATGCCGGCGAGGACACCAGCCGCCGGCTCGTGCTGGCCCTGCTCCTGACGCTGGCCTTTGCCGCCGTCGAAGCCATCGCCGGCCTGCACGCGGCTTCGCTGGCCCTCATCGGCGACGCCGGCCACATGTTGACCGACAGCCTCGCCCTGGGCATCGCCGCGATGGCGGCGGTACTGGCACGGCGGGCGCCGACCGCGCGCCACAGCTATGGCTTCGCCCGCAGCAAGACCCTCGCGGCCTTCGCCAATGCGCTCTTCATGCTGCTGCTGATCGGCCTGCTGTTGTGGCAGTCGATCGCCCGCCTGTCCGACCCCAGGGCAGTCGACGCGGACACCGTGACGCTGGTCGCGGTGATCGGTCTGGTCATCAATCTGGTGGTCGCTTTCATGCTCAGCGGGCACGGCCACGACCTCAATACCCGCGCCGCGCTGCTGCACGTCATCGGCGACCTGCTCGGCTCGATCGCGGCCCTCGCCTCCGGCATCCTGATCAAGCTCACGGGCTGGATGCCGATCGATGCGCTGCTGGCGATGCTGATCGCCGGTCTCATCGCCGCCTCGACCCTGAATCTGCTGCGCACCGCGATGCACACCCTGATGAACGGAGTCCCGAGCTCCCTGTCCCTGCCCGAGGTTGGACGGAACCTGGCCGGCGTAGCCGGGGTTGCAGACATTCACGATCTGCACATCTGGGAGCTCGACGAACGTCACATCGCGCTCTCCGCCCACGTCAGCGTCCGCGACATGGGGGACTGGCCGGGTGTGCTGGAACGCCTCCAGGCCCGGTGTGCGAAGGCCTTTGGCATTACCCACACCACCTTCCAGCCCGAGCCCGCGCCAGCGCGCCCGTTACGTTTCGTCCCGAGCCCCGGGGCACCGAATCGCAAGCCCCCCGACGGAGACGACAGGGCCTCGGCCTAAACTCCGGCAAATCCGGGCCGACAATACCCGCATGCACTCCGCACAAGAACTCGTTCATTGCATGGATCGCCTGGCCTCGCTGCCCCCGGTCTTCCATCGCATCCAGGTCGAACTCGATTCGCCGGACGGATCGATCACGACGCTCTCCCAGTTGATCTCATCGGACCCGGCGCTCGCTGCCGTGCTGCTCAAGGTGGCCAACAGCGCCCTGTTCGGATTCGCCAACCGGATCGACACCATCAGCCGGGCCGTCACGGTGCTGGGCATGCAGCAGGTGCGCGAACTGTCCATCGCGATCCTGGTGACGAGGACCTTCACGAGCCTCCATTCCCGGCATGTGGATCCGGAGCAGTTCTGGCGCAACAGCCTGCTGCGGGCGGTCGCCTGCCGCGCGGCGTTCCGCGTCAGTTCGGGCCAGCGTGAGGAGCGCGGCTTCGTCACGGGGCTCCTTGCCCATCTGGGCCACATGGTGATGGTCCTGTCGGTGCCGGAGCTGGCCATTGCGGCGGCCAACGAGGTGGCCGAGGGCGGGGGCTCGCTGATCGAGGCCGAGCGACGGGTGATCGGTTGCGACCACGCGGAAGTTGGCGGCTGCCTGGCCGACGCCTGGGGACTGCCGCCATCCATCAGCCTCGCCATCGCATTCCAGTACCAGCCGCGACTGGCAGGCAGCGAGGCGCGGGACGCCTGGATGCTGTTCCTGGCCAATCAGGTGGTGGCGGCAGAGGAGCGGCAGCTGGCTTCGGAAGAGATCGTCGCCGAACTCGATCCGGAGGTCTGGGAAAGAACCCACCTGCACCCCGAGAATTTCTCCGCCCTTCGCGAGGAGGCGGAGCTCAATCTCGCGTCCGCGTTGTCGCTCTTCTACCCGCGCGCCCACTGAGCACGCCGGGATGTCGCCCACCGCGAGTCAGGTGAAGGCCCGGGCGCTCGTCGCGCAGGTCGCCATCGACCTGCCGATGCCCGCGGAGATGGCCGCGCTGCGCCGCATCCTCGACGACGCCAACGCGACACCCCACCAGCTGATCGAGGCACTCACGGCCCATCCCGACCTGGGCAACCGCCTCCTCGAGCTGCTTGAACTGCCCCTGCACCGGCAAGAGGCGGACACCTGGACCCTGACCCGGGCGGTCAACCAGCTCGGCGCCCAGCGCCTCCTCGACCTGACCCTCGTGGCGCTCCTGTCGGAGGCGCTCTGGCGCATGGGTCCGGCGCTCGCGCGCTGCGACTTCTGGCCAGTGGCCGTGCGCGCGGCGCTGGTCAGCCGGGGCCTGGCCGTGCTGTGCGGACGGCCCGAGTCGGACCGCTCGCTGTGCGCCGGCCTGTTGATGCCCTGCGGTCTCGCGATCCTCTGGCACGCCAACCCCGCAGGGATGCAGCGGGCGCGACTGGCCAGCGCAAACGGCGGCTGCGACGCTCGCGCCGCCCAGCGCAAGGCCACCGGGACGGACTGCATTGCCGTCACCGCCGCGCTGGCCCGCCACTGGCATCTGCCGATGCCGATCCAGCGGGCGCTGGCCTGCTGCGACGAGCCGGCCCGTGCCGTGCCGCACCACTTCGAGTCCGCCGTGCTGCGACTGGCCCAGTCGGCCTGCGAGTGTCCGGATATTCAGGTAGCGCTCGACCCGCTGGCCCTGAGCCTGCTGCAGCTGTCGCCCGCCAACGTCGCGGCGGTAGCGGCCAATACCGAGCTCTATTACCAGGCCTACCTGGCCTTCATTGCCCGCCGCACCTATCCGCCCATCGACGCCAGTGATCCGGCCCCGGACGGGCAACCAGCGCTCTGAGCAGGCCCCAGCCAGCGGCCAGGGAGACCTGGGCCGCCGGGCTCAGGCCCTCACCCAGCCCAAAGCCGGTCGCCCGCAGGCTCATCAGCCAGGCCGGAGGGCTCGGCACGCCGACCCGCTCCGCCACGGCCAGCACCTGTGACGGCGCCAGGGCGTGGGACCCCTCGCCGCAGTCCGCGGCCGCCACCAGGGGCCGCAGGCGCACCGGCTCGCGCTGCTGGCGGTGCGCGTCAATGAACAGGGCCAGCCGCCCCGGAACCAGGTCGAGGGCGTGCTCGACCTGGAACTGAAATGCCTCGATGACGGTAAAGCCAGGCAGGCCCATGGCCGCCAGCCGGCCGGCAAGCAGGGGGCCGAGCGCGTCGTCGCCACGGGCATCGTTGCCCGCCGCCAGCACAACCACCGTCATCCGTCGCGGCTCAGGCGATCGAGCAGGCGGCCTCCCGGCCCCACCAGCTCGAGCTGCAATGGCATCCGCCCCAGCGCATGGGTGGCGCAGGACAGGCAGGGGTCGAAGGCACGTATCGCCACCTCGATGTGGTTGAGGAGGCCCTCGGTCAGTTCCTTGCCCGACAGATAGCGCTTCGCAACCTGACGCACCGCGGCGTTCATGGCCTGGTTGTTGTGGGTGGTGGACACGATCAGGTTGCACCACTGCACGAGGTCGTTCTCATCCACCGTGTAGTGATGGATCAGGGTGCCCCGCGGTGCCTCGATGATGCCCACGCCCTCGTGTCCGCGCTGACCGTCGGCCATCCGCTCACCGGCGATCAGGTCGGGATCGTCGAGCAGGTCGTGGATCAGCTCGGCGGCGTGGAGCATCTCGATCATCCGGGTCCAGTGGTAGGCCAGCGCGCCGTGGCGAATCGACCCGTTGGCCTGGTCCCGGAAAGCCTGCCGCTCGGCCTCGGCGAAGGGGGTGGTGATCCGGTCGCAGTTCTGCACCCGCGCCAGCGGCCCCACCTTGTACCAGCCCCGCTCGGGGCCGAGATGGGTCGCGTACGGAAACTTCATGTAGCTCCAGGGCTTGACCTCCTCGCTGATGATGCGGTGGTAGTCCTGGTCGCTGACGCCGTCGAGCAGGATGCTCCCATCGGCGTCGCGCATGCGCAGCACCCCGTCGTAAAGCTCGAGGGCACCATCCGCGGGCCGCACCAGGCTCATCAGCCCGCTCTCCTCGCGGCCGAAGTGGAAGTAGCGCTCCGGATCGGCCTCGTGCAGGCGGCGCACCAGGCGCACCGCACCGCGGGCCCACTCGACCATCGTCGCCGACTCGGCCTTGAGGGCGTCCCGGTCGGTGGTCGACAGGTGGCGATTGACGCCGCCGGGCACCGCGCCGGTGCCGTGCACGCGCTTGCCGGCGGTGGCCTCGATGACCTGCTGGCCGAAGCGGCGCAGGCCGATGCCCTGCTTCGCCACCTCGGGCTCGGCCGCGGCGACGCCGACGATGTTGCGCTTGCCCACGTCCGCGTCGAAGCCGAATAGCAGGTCCGGCGAGGACAGGTGGAAGAAGTGCAGCGCGTGGCTCTGCAGGATCTGGCCGTAGTGCATCAGGCGACGCAGCTTCTCGGCGCTGGCGGTCAGCCGCTCGACGCCGAGCACCCGGTCGAAGGCCTTGCTCGCCGCCAGGTGGTGGCTGACCGGGCAGATGCCGCACAGGCGCTGCACCATCACCGGCACCTCCCAGTAGGGCCGGCCCTGGATGAAGACCTCGAAGCCGCGGAACTCGACGATGTGCAGGCGCGCCTCCTGCACCTCGCCGGCGTCGTCGATCAGCAGCGTGACCTTGCCGTGTCCCTCGACCCGCGACACCGGGTCGATGGCGACCCGTCGCAGCGATTCGCGGTTACTCGCGGTTTCCAGTTCGAAACTCATGGATGTCGCCTCAGTCGTAGTGCAGTGCCGGATGGGAGATGCGCGGCGTGCGGCCGGTGATCAGATCCGACAGGAACTTGAAAATCACGTCCCCGGAGGGCGGGCAGCCCGGCAGGAAATAGTCGACGCGCACCACCTCGTGGACCGGGTGGACCTTGTCGAGGGGCAGCGGCAGCTCCGGGTCGTCCGGCACCCGGCCGCCCTCCAGCCCCTGGCGGGACAGATACACCGCCTGCAGGCACTGGCCGACGTCGAGGTGGTTGCGCTGGGCCGGCAGGCCGCCATTGACCGCGCAGGCGCCGAGCGCCACCAGGGTGTGGCACTGACGGCGGAACTCGCGCAGCACATGGACGTTCTCGGCGTTGCAGACGCCCCCTTCGATCAGGCCGATGTCGCAGCGGCCGACCGTCTTGATGTCGGTCAGCGGCGAGCGGTCGAACTCGATCCGCTCGAGCAGCCCGAGGATGCGCTCGTCCATGTCGAGGAAGGACATGTGGCAGCCGAAGCAGCCCGCCAGCGAGACCGTGGCCACCTTGAGTTTCGGTGCGTCGCTCATGCGCCCTCCCCGTCTTCCGACTGCATCGCGACGACGCGGATCGGCGTCGCGTCGTAGGTGCGGCTGCCGATCGGCACCGCGAAGCCGACCCGCTTCCTGAGGATCACACCGACCGGGCAGATGTTGGCCGCCAGGTCGTCACCCGAGAAATCGGTGTCGCCGAGGCGGCCGCTCTCGGCATTGACCACCAGGTGCTTGTGGATGCCCCGGTTGGTCAGCGCGAAGATGCTCTTGCCGTCCTTGTCGCGGGAGGCCCGCACACACAGCTCGCAGTAGATGCAGCGGTTGAAGTCGAGCAGCACGTCGGGGTGCGAGGCGTCCACCGGCCGGTCCGGGTAGAAGTGGTTGAAGCGCGGCGTCATCATCTCCAGGTCGTAGGCCAGCGCCTGCAACTGGCAGTGGCCGCTCTTCTCGCACGAGGGGCAGAAGTGATTGCCCTCGACGAACAGCATCTGCAGCAGCGCGCGACGCTCGCCGTTCATCTCCGGCGTGTCGCTCTCGACCTCGGCGCCGGCCCGCGCCGGCATCGCACAGGACGAGACGTGACGGCCGCCGACCTTGACGATGCACAGCTTGCAGCTGCCGTGGGGCGGAAAGTCAGGATGCCAGCACAGGTGCGGGATGTAGCGGCCGGCAGCGCGGGCGGCCTCGAGGATGGTCTGCCCCTCGTGAAAGGGCACGGGGACGCCATCGAGCAGGAAGGTCTGGGGGGTATCGCGCATCAGGAATGCTCCGGCGAGTTCGAGAGGTGAGCCTCGGCGTCGTCGCGCCCGGTCATCTGGCGCGCCCTTTCGAGCGCCTTGTCGAGGTCGAAGGCCGGCTGGAAATCGGCGCTCCTCAGGCGGCGCTCGATCGCCGGGCGAAATTTCTGCAGCACGTCGATGACCGGGTTCGGCGCGCTGCTGCCCAGGCCGCAGTGGCTGGCGTTCTTGAGCAGCCGGTCGAGCCACTCGATGTCGGCCAGGTCGCGATAGGCGCCGTTGCCGTCGGCGAGCTTGTCCATGTAGCCCTTGAGCAGGCCGGTGCCGACGCGGCACGGGGTGCAGAAGCCGCAGCTCTCGTGGGCGAAGAAATGGACGAAGTTGCGGGCCACCTCGAAGGGGTCCCGGCGGGCGTCGAAGACCATGAAGGCCCCCGCCGTGGGCACGTCCTCGAAGGCGATGTGGCGGCCGAACTCGTAGCCGGCCAGCATGATGCCCGCCGCCCCGCCCACCTGGACGGCGAGGGTGTCCTCGGCGCCGGCGTCGCGCAGGACCCGCTCGACCGGCACGCCGAAGGGATATTCATAGACGCCGGGTCGCGCCACGTCGCCCGACACCGAGAGCAGCTTGGTGCCGGTGGACTGGGCCGTGCCGTGGCTGGCGAACCACTCGCCGCCATCCCGGGCGATCAGGCAGGTCTTGGCCAGGGTCTCGACGTTGTTCACCACCGTCGGCCGGCCCAGGTAGCCGTGGGTGACCGGGAACGGGGGGCGAATGCGCGGGGTGCCGCGCTTGCCTTCGAGCGACTCGAGCAGCGCCGTCTCCTCGCCGCAGACGTAGGCGCCGGCGCCGAGGCGGATCTCGATGTCGAAGTCGAAGCCCTGGCAGCCGTGAATGCAGTGGCCGAGGAGGCCGGCCGAGCGGCGCGCCTCGAGGGTGGATTCGAGGGCCTCCACCAGGTAGCGGTATTCGCCGCGCAGATAGAGGAAGCCCTGCTGCGCCCCCACCGCCCAGGCTGCCAGGGTCATGCCCTCGAAGACCGCGTCGGCGAGGCGCGTCAGCAGCACCCGGTCCTTGAAGGTGCCCGGCTCGCCCTCGTCGGCGTTGCACACCACCACCTTGTCGGCGCCGGCCGCATCGCGACAGGCGAGCCACTTGACCGCGGTCGTGAAGCCCGCGCCGCCGCGGCCACGCAGGTTCGAGCGGTGCATCTGCTCGAGCCAGCCCTCACGCCCCAAGGCGATCGCGGCGGCCAGCGCCTCGCCGGGCGCGAGACGCGCATCGAGGAGCAGGTCGGCGCGGCGGATGTTGTCCTCGACGCGGAACCACTCGGCCGGCCAGGCGCCGACCGGCTCGCCGGCGCGGATGCGGTCGCAGATCGCGTCGATCCGCGCATCGTCGATTCCCGTCAGCGTATGGCCATTGACGAGCATCGACGGCCCCTGATCCCCCATGCCGATGCACGACGTGGTATCGACACTGGCGACGCCGTCTTCCGAGACGTGGCCCGGCTCGAGCCACAGATTGCGGCACATCCGGTCCATCAACCCGGGGGTGCCGAGCATGCGGTCGATGATGTTGTCGGGGAACAGCACCCGGTAGCGCCCCACCGGCGCGAGGTGCAGGAAGCTGTAGAAGCCGGCCACCCCTTCCACCCGGGCGCGGGGCAGGCCGAGGCCCTTCGCCAGCACGGTCAGGACATCGGCCGGCAGATAGCCGAGGGCCTCCTGCAACTGCACCAGCATCTGCAACAGCCGCTCGGGACGGCGCTCCCCCCGGGCGAGGATCTCATCGACCAGGGACGCGGTCTGCGGGTCGGGCATGACACCTCCTTGTGCGCGGTATCGGTTCGGACATCGACATGGTGCGCCGCGGAAGGCAACGGGTTTTCGATCCAGGTCAACTGTCGTCACGCCCATGATGTGCAAAACAGTGTGCCGTAGCAACGGCAGCGCGACATGCACCGAGCGCGAGCGGGCCGGACAGCGATCCGTACGTTCGTCGGTTCGCGACCCACCGCCCTGGCGTCCCGCGCGTGCTGCCATGCCGCCTCAGAAAAAACCGCCAAGCACCTGATTTGTCGTGTTTTCAGGCTTGAAAACCCGGTCGAAAGTGCTACTACATGTAGTAGTGTCAATTTTCTTCAGACACCGTTGTTTTTGCCAAGTCATTGTTTTTTGGTTGTTTTATTTTTTTGATTTTGCCCCCATGCAGGAGTAATCTTGTCGCCCATCGCATCGCACGCGTCCATCCAGAACAACAAGCGGGAGAAGACACCGACCATGAGCACCAGCGTCCACAAGTCCACCACCATCCAGGCCGACGCCTCGACCCTCGAGGCCCAGGAAATCTCCGGTGAAGTCCTGATCGAGAAGTACGCCAAGGGCAACGAGCAGAGCATTGCCGAGGTTCGACAGCGGGTGGCCATCGCCCTCGCCGCAATCGAGGACGAGGACAAGCGTGGGCAGTGGGAGAACCGCTTCCGGGAGGCGCAGGAACACGGCTTTGTGCCCGCCGGGCGGATCAACTCGGCCGCCGGCACCAACCTCCAGGCGACGCTGATCAACTGCTTCGTCCAGCCGGTGGGCGACTCGGTGACCGAGTCCATCGACGGACGTCCGGGCATCTACACCGCCCTCGCCCAGGCCGCAGAGACGATGCGCCGCGGGGGCGGCGTCGGCTACGACTTCTCGAGCATCCGGCCCAAGGGGGCGGTGGTCAAGGGCACCCAGTCCAATGCCTCCGGCCCGGTCTCCTACATGCGCGTGTTCGACCGCTCCTGCGAGACGGTCGAATCGGCCGGCGCCCGTCGTGGCGCCCAGATGGGCGTGCTGCGCTGCGATCACCCGGACATCGAGGAGTTCATTCACGCCAAGGACGAGGGCGACCTCTCCAACTTCAACATCTCGATCGGCGTCACCGACGCGTTCATGAGCGCCGTCGAGGCCGACGGCGACGTGGAGCTGGTGCACAAGGCCGAGCCCACCGACGACATCAAGGAAGCCGGTGCCTACGCCCTCGAGGACGGCCGCTGGGTCTATCGCAAGGTGCGCGCCCGCGAGCTGTGGGACCAGGTGATGAAGTCCACCTACGACCACGCCGAGCCCGGCATCCTCTTCCTCGACCGGATCAACCGCGACAACAACCTCTACTACTGCGAGACCATCGAGGCAACCAACCCGTGCGCCGAGCAGCCGCTGCCCCCCTACGGCTGCTGCTGCCTGGGCTCGATCAACCTGACGCTGTTCGTCCGCGAGCCCTTCACCGCCAAGGCCGAGTTCGACTTCAAGGCCTTCGCGAAAAACGTGGCCACCTCGGTGCGCATGCTCGACAACGTGCTCGACGCCACCCACTGGCCCCTGCCCCAGCAGCAGGAAGAGGCCGCCTCGAAGCGCCGCGTCGGCCTCGGCTTCACCGGCCTGGGCAACGCCCTGACCATGCTGCGCCTGCGCTACGACAGCCCCGAGGCGCTGGCGATGGCCACCCGCATCTCCGAGTTCATGCGCGACCAGGCCTACCTGGCCTCGGTGGAGCTCGCCAAGGAGCGCGGCCCCTTCCCGCTCTTCAACGCCGACATGTACCTGTCGGGCGGCAACTTCGCATCGCGCCTGCCCAATGCCGTCAAGGACGAGATCCGCAAGCACGGCATCCGCAACTCGCACCTGCTGTCGATCGCGCCCACCGGCACGATCTC
>JAGRGD010000196.1 GCA_020445665.1 Rhodocyclaceae bacterium | reverse complement strand
TCACATAGGTGAAGCCGCCCAGCCCATCCGCATTGCCGCGCCAGCAGACCCACCCGGCCGAGCGTTCCTCGGCCGCCGCATCGGCGGTGGCGGCACTGGTCACGCGCCAGCGGCGCATCGAGGTCGAGAGGTTCGTGGTAGCGAGCGTCGGCGTGGACACGGTGCCGACGGCTGTACGCGGCATGCCGTTGGTATTGACGGTCGTGCCGGTGGAGGGCGCCCAGGTCGCGATGCGGTTCACCCCGAAATGCGGCTGCAGCGGGAAGAACCGCCCCGAGGGGCGCTGAACGTCGAGCCATCCGGCCCCGGCACGGTCGCGGGCATAGAGGGCGAGCCTTCCGGTCGGCGGCGGAACGGGCACGGCGCTCACCGCCGGGAGCACCACGGGCTCGGGGATCTCGACCCGGCCGCTCGTCCGGTCGATCCGGAGCGCCTCGTAGAAGGCCGAGCCGTCCGGGCTGACCTTGAAGCTGAAATCGTCGCTGCCGAGAAGTCCGATCAGCGCCCGGGCCGAAAAGCCGGTCTTGAAGGCGAAGGCAGCGTCGTTCCCGGCTGCCGCCTTGTTCACCGTGGCCTCGATCCCCGCGCCCGCACTGTTCAGGAGGACCGCAGGCGTGTTCACCGACAACCGGTTGTAGCTGTCGGCCGTCGCTCCGCCGAGGCCCAGCAACTGCGCGGTCAGATTCGCCTGGGGCATGCCGACTTGGGTCACGGCGTTGGCGAAGGTTACGGTCGGCGTGTTGACCACCGTCGTGCCATTCGCGCCCGAGGTCGCGGGGCCGATGTTGACGACCGTATTCGAGCCCGACGCGCCGCCGGTGCCGAGGTTCACGGTCTTGGTGAGGCCGGTGGTCGTCGCCCCGGTGCCCATGCCGTAGGTCGCGGTGCCCGTCGCCGTGCCGATGGTCGCGGTCGCCCCCGAGACCGTGACCGTGCCCGACGCGGTCAGCGTGCCCGAGAAGGTCTTGTTGCCGGTGAAGGTCTGGGTGCCCGCCAGGATCGCCAGTTCCGAGGAGGTGTTGGGCAGCGTGTAGCTGCGGGTCGTGCCGGTGCTGATACCAGACAGCGAGAAGACCGCCTTCTTGGTGGGATCGGCGTCGTTGATCAGGCTGAAGACCGCATCCGAGATGTCGCTCGGCTCGCCCACGACATCCCAGGCTGCACCGGTCCAGACGAGCAGCACGGCCTCGTCCTCGATCCATGTCCGCCAGCCGGTGCGCGGCGGCAAGCGCAGCCAGGCGCCGTCGGACCAGAGGGCGATATTCAGGTCCCAGCCCGCCCAGTCGCCCGTTGCGCCCGAGCCGACGATGTAGCGATCGCCATCGGCAGGGCTCACCGGGGGTGCTGCCAGATCGCGGTCGATGACCGAAAGTTGGACCAGCCCGTCCAAGATCCGCAGCGCCTCGTTATGGGTGACGTGCTTCTGGGCCTGCGCCGCGAGAATGTAGGGCAGCAGGAGATGGGACGTGGCATCGGACATGGAGTGACCCTCAGAAGATCAGCGTGATGGTTTTCGAAGCGCCCCGCCCGACGAGGGCGGAGAGCTGGTAGATACGGATGTCGAGCGTATCGCCCGGGCCGAGCAGCGCGCCCCAGTCGGCGGTTTGCTGGGCGGCGTTGTAGAGCGCGCTGGTGGTAGCCGTGCTCAGCACCCGCTTCACGGTCGCGCCGTCGACGATCTCCACCTCGTAGGCTTCCAGTTCCTCGGTCAGCGGCACCTCGAGCCCGCCCCAGCTGTCGGCCGAGAGTGCGCGGGACCGGCGCGTCCAGCGGATGGTCAGATCGCCGGGCGCGCGCGGTGTGCGCCACGGCTGCTCGACATGGGCGACCGAGAACGGCCGAAGCCCGGCGCCCGCTGGCGCTCGGGTCGTGGTTCTGGACACCGCGCTTGCGTCACTGCCCATCGCCGAGGCCGATCTCGGCATCCCGTGGAACTGGCGCATCGGCCCGGCCAGCCGCCCGGTCAACGACGAGACCTATGTCGCACAGGCCTTCACGCCTGCGGGCATCGGGCTGCGGCCGTTCTCGGTCGCGCATGTCAAGCAGCCGTGGCGCAGGCCTAGCACGCCCGGCGATCTGACGATCCGCTGGACGCGACGATCCCGCGCGCTCGCGGCCGACAGCTGGGGCGGGCTCGAGGTGCCGCTCGGCGAGGAACTGGAGGCCTACGAGGTCGAGATCCTCGACGGCGCGACCGTGCAGCGGGTTCTAAGCACGGCCACCACCAGCGTGGTCTACACCGCCGCCCACCAGGCCGCCGACAGGGGCGCGCCGCTCAGTCCCGGCGACACGCTCG
Source organism: Rhodocyclaceae bacterium (assembly GCA_020445665.1). Taxonomy (GTDB): domain Bacteria; phylum Pseudomonadota; class Gammaproteobacteria; order Burkholderiales; family Rhodocyclaceae; genus Cognatazoarcus. The sequence continues at coordinate 1,316 of JAGRGD010000196.1, read as the reverse complement.
ATATCCGCATCTACCAACTCTCTGCTCTCGTCGGGCGAGGCGCGCCCAAGACCGTGACGCTGAGCTTCTGAGGCGGCGCAATGAGTTCTGGCCGGCCGCGCGCTCTGCGGCGTAAGCTCGGGAGATGCGCCCCGAGGACGAAGACCGGATTGCCGCCAAGCTGGCCAGAGTGATGGCCGTGGCCTGCGTGCGAAACACGCAGCTCGAGACCCTGCATGCTGGCCTGACGCCGGTCTCGCAGGCTGGTGACGGCAGCGACGTTGTCGTCGTGGACGCTGCAGGCAGACGTATTCCGTGGTCCGAGGTCTCGCGGATCAATGACGACGAGATGCGCGCACTGATGCGCGAGATCGTGGACCGGCTCTACACCTTCCATCTGAGGATCGACGATCCCGCATTCCGAGCCGAGATCGATCGCTGGGCCGCGATGACCGCGAAATGGGATGCGCCGAAGCCCGACCCGGTTCTCTCGGCCATTCCGGCGGAGAAACCCGAACGCGGGTAGCCCGCCACCGCCCATCGCCGCGCCATTGCTCGCCGCCTGCCATGCAGGCGGCGTTCTTCGTTCTGGAGACCGCCCATGTCCGACACGACGACCCAACTCCTGCTGCCCTACATCCTCGCGGCGCAGGCCCAGAAGCACGTCACCCACAACGAGGCGCTGCGGATCCTCGACGGGCTCGTGCAGCTCTCCGTCCTCGACCGGGACCTGACGGCCCCGCCCGGCAGCCCTGCCGATGGCGACCGCTACATCGTCGGCTCGGGCGCCACCGGCGACTGGGCAGGCTGGGACCTGAACGTCGCGCTCTGGACGGACGGCGCCTGGCTGCGCCTGCCACCACGGACCGGCTGGCGAGCGTGGGTCGAGGACGAGGGACTGCTGTCAGTCTATGACGGCGTGGGCTGGATCGGCACCACGCCCGCTGCGCTGCAGAACCTCGCGCTCCTGGGGCTCGGGACCACCGCGGATGCGTCGAACCCGTTCTCGGCCAAGCTGAACGCCGCACTCTGGACGGCGAAGACCGTGGCCGAGGGCGGCACCGGCGATCTCTTCTACACCATGAACAAGGAGGCCACTGGCGACGATCTCGGCCTGACGCTGCAGACCGGCTTCGTGACCAAGGCGCTGGTGGGCCTCTTCGGCTCGGACCGCTTCCGGCTCGCGGTCTCGGCCGACGGCAGCACCTTCTTTGACGGGCTCAGCGTCGACAACACCACCGGCATCGTCGATCAGCCCCGGCTGCCCCGCTTCAAGGCCTGGACGAACTACGATAACTACGTCGGCGTCGGCACCTGGACCAAGATCGGCCTCAATA
>JAGRGD010000195.1 GCA_020445665.1 Rhodocyclaceae bacterium | reverse complement strand
TAGCTGCGCTTTGCGCGCCGACCGCGGTGTTTGCGGCGCCGCTCGTTTCGCCGACCGTAACCGGCCTCAATACCCTCTACGACGTCACCGCACCGGGCATCCTCGCACCCAACCCGGGGGCTGACATCAACCTCATTCTTGCCGGCAATGCCGCAGACCCCGGTGGCAACGTTGAGCTTGGCAAATTCGGCTCGAGCCCCGCGACCACCCTCACCGGCACGCTCGGCGGCCAGTCGATCACCTTCAGTGGCCTGGTGGCTTCGGACTGGACAGCCAACAGCAACCAGCTTGCCAAGGACTACATCCAGAGCTCGGCATTGTCCACGTTTGGCGTATCGCTCACTGCGGCCCAACTCGCCGCCGCCGAGACCGCCTTCTTCGGCGTAAACGCCTGGACGTTCCTGAGCGACCCCAACGTGTCCTACGTCTATCAGGATGGCGCCCAGATCCTCGTCGGCCTCGCCGGGTTCTATGACGCCCAGAACTTCCTGAAGATGATGTTCCCCACGCAGGCCGCCATCGTGCCGGCCGGCGCCCAGGCCAGCGAAGTGCTCAAGGTGACCTACGACGGCGAGACCAACTATCTCTTCGCCTTTACCGGTGCAACGCCTTCGGGCTACACCACCGCCGACGGCACCAACTCCTACACTGGCAACTACGAGTTCTCGATCCCGTTCAATACCGTGCCGGAACCCGCATCGCTGGCCCTTCTGAGCATCGGCCTCCTAGGCCTGGCTGCAGCACGCAAGCGCCGCGCCTGACCACATAGGCCGCCAGAACGCACAGGGGGCGCGGCCTGAAGCTGCGCCCCCTGTTTCATTTTCATACCCCACCTGAAGAATTCATTCGGCATTTACAGCGAATGACGGCTAAGATGCTCACTCAGCCCGCGCCTACGCAGACGCGCTGACAATCCCCCGCCACCACCATTCCGCATCAATGTTCGAACGCATCCTTGTCGTCTGCACCGGCAACATCTGTCGCAGTCCGCTTGCCGCGGCCATGATCGCCCGCGGCCTCATCGAAAAAAAAGGCACGGCGAGCGTGCGCTCCGCGGGCCTTGCCGCGCTCGAGGGCCACGCAGCCGAAGAAGCGGTTAGCCGTATCGCCGCGGAACACGGCATCTCGCTGGCCGATCACATTGCCACGCAGATCAGCATCGAAGCCACTCGCCAGGCAGAGCTCATACTCGCGATGGAGCAGCGCCACGTCGACGCCGTCCTGGCCTTTGACCCAACGGCACGTGGCAAAACCTTTTTGCTCGGCCACTGGTCATCGCGTGAAATCGCCGACCCCTACCGTCAGGAAGAGGCCGCCTATCGTCACGCCCACGCGCAGATCGCTGAGACAACCGGCGAATGGCTTGCCCGGCTGTAGCGCGACGGCCTGCCATCAAACGCTGCCGCCCTGACCCGAGGCCCGCCCGCGAGCCCCACCCCTTCGTCATTCCGACGAAGGCCGGGACCCAGAGCGGCGCTCGCGTCTGTCACTGCCTACACGGTGGCCCGCGGTGCCGAAGATGCAGTGCCGCTCAAATTCGAAACAGAACGAAAAAGCGCCTTAGGTCCCGCCCGCTGGCTGCACCTGCGGCACATGGTCGTAGCCGCTCATCTCCACAAAGCCGACGCCGCCCAGCGCGCCGGACACCGCTACGCCGCCTTCCCAATAATGCGCAAAGGTGGTCTCCAGGCCATTGAATTCGCTGTCCTGCCGCAGCGGCTTGAGCGCCACATCGCCCTGGGGCAATCGAAGCTTCCACGCCGCGGGGTAGCGAATGCCGGATTCGGCGCTTTGCCACACCCCCACCGGGGTCAGGCTCACCGCCTTTTGGTCCAGGGGCACGCTGCGCCCATCCGCGCCGGTGTGAGTGCCGGCCAGCGCCAGCGCTTTACCGGCCTTGTCGAACAGTTGGTAGAGCATGACGCTGGAGCCGTCATCGAGCTGCAGCGCAAACCAGTTCCAGGCGAGGCGCGAGGCCTCGAAATTGCCCCACTGGTGGTCGAACCAGACTTCGCCCTCCAC
>JAGRGD010000194.1 GCA_020445665.1 Rhodocyclaceae bacterium | reverse complement strand
TGCATCGCCACCTCCACGCTCACCTCGATGTCGTGGTCGGTGCCGTTGGAGGTTTTGGCCGTGCCTTCCGAGTAGAACACCGTGGGGTGCAGCACGGTCTTGGCGCGGTTGATGTAGTCCACGAAGCCGCGCACGCCGCCGGCAAAGGCGAAGTCTTCTTCCTTGTTGTTGCGCTGGTCCACCAGGCGGATGCGCACGCCGTTGTTCAGGAAGGAGAGTTCGCGCAGGCGCTTGGCGAGGATCTCGTAGTGGAACTCCACGTGGCCGAAGATTTCCTCGTCGGCCAGGAAGTGCAGCTCGGTGCCGTTCCTGGCGGACTCGCCCACCACCTTCATGGGAGAGACCTCGACGCCATTCACCACTTCGATGACGCGGTCGGCTGGCTTGCCGTGCTGGAACTCCATGAAGTACTTCCGGCCGTCACGGCGGATGGTGAGGCGCAGCCACTTGGAGAGCGCGTTCACGCACGACACGCCCACGCCGTGCAGGCCGCCGGAGACCTTGTAGCTGTTCTGGTTGAACTTGCCGCCGGCGTGCAGCACGCACATGACGATCTCGGCCGCCGAGCGCTTGGGCTCGTGCTTGTCGTCCATCTTGACGCCCACCGGGATGCCGCGGCCGTTGTCCGAGACGGATATGGAGTTGTCCGTATGGATGGTGACGACGATGTCGTCGCAGTGGCCGGCCAGGGCCTCGTCGATGGCGTTATCCACCACCTCGAACACCATGTGGTGCAGGCCGGTGCCATCGGAGGTGTCGCCGATGTACATGCCTGGGCGCTTGCGCACCGCCTCGAGGCCTTCGAGCTGCTGGATGCTGTCTTCGTCGTAACTGATCTGCGGCTTGTCTTGTTCGGACATCGGGAATCTCGGTCTGGGGGGCCGGCGAGGCCCCGGAATCGGTCAAAGAGCGGCAGGCGGCACGCCGGCTGGCGGCCGCCTGCAGGACGCGGCGGGCGCGCGTCAGATGCGCATCGGCATCACCACGTACTTGAAGCCCGGCATGTCGGCCACGGTGATCAGGGCCGAGGAGTTGGAGTCGTTGAGGTGCACCACCACTTCGTCGGACGAGACGTTGCCGAGCACGTCCAGCAGGTAGGTGACGTTGAAGCCGATGTCGAGGCCCTCGCCGTCGTAGTCGATCTCCAGCTCTTCCTGGGCCTCTTCCTGCTCGGCGTTGGTGGAGATGATCTTGAGGCTGCCGGCGGCGAGCACCAGGCGCACACCGCGGAACTTGTCGTTGGTGAGGATGGCGGCGCGCTGCAGGGCGGACTGCAGCGGCTGGCGGGCAAAGGCCAGCTGCTTGGGGTGGTGCTGCGGGATGACCCGCTCGTAGTCCGGGAACTTGCCGTCGATGAGCTTGGAGATCAGCTCGATGGTGCCGAAGCGGAACACGACCTGGTTACCGGCCAGGGTGATCTCGAGGGGCTCCTCGGTGTCGTCCAGCTGACGGGCCAGTTCGAGCACCGTCTTGCGCGGCAGGATGACCTCGGCGGAGGGGAACTCGCCTTCGAGGTCGGTCTCGGAGAACGCCAGGCGGTGGCCGTCGGTGGTGACCATGCGCAGCTTGGTGCCGCTCACCAGCATCAGAAGGCCGTTGAGGTAGTAGCGGATGTCCTGCTGGGCCATGGCGTAGCTCACCTGGGCGAGCTGGCGCTTGAAGATCTTCTGCGGCACGGTGATGCAGGTGGCCTCGTCGGCCGGCGGCGACAGGCGCGGGTAGTCGGCGGCGGGCAGGGTCTGGAGCTGGAAGCGGCTGCGGCCGGCCTTGACCGTGAGGCGCTTGTCGTCGAGCGTCAGGGCGATCTCGGCCGCGTCGGGCAGGGCCCGCAGGATGTCCTGCAGCTTGCGCGCGCCGACGGTGATGGCCACGTCCTCACCGCCACCGGCGCCGGTGGTGGTGGTCTTGATCTGGATCTCGATATCGGTGGCCAGCATGGTGAGGGAATCACCCTGCTTCTCGATCAGCACGTTGGAGAGGATCGGCAGCGTGTGCCGTTTTTCGACGATACCCGCCACGGATTGCAGCGGGCCAAGCAGTGCGTCTCGGGTGGTGTTGAGAAGAAGCATCGGGGACGTTCTCCGCTCTTGTTGTGTATGTGGTTGTCGGTGTGTGGATCAGCCGCGCAGGACCTGCGTCAGCACGTGCAGGTCATGGTTGAGCTGAGGATCGTTGAGCCGCAGGTCGGCAATCGTTCGGCAGGCATGCAGCACGGTGGTGTGGTCGCGGCCACCGAAGGCCTCGCCGATGGCCGGCAGGCTCATGGGCGTGATGTCCTTGGCCAGCGCCATCGCCACCTGGCGCGGCCGGGCGATGGCCCGGGTGCGCTTCTTGGAGTGCATGTCGGCGATCTTGATCTTGTAGTAGTCGGCCACGGTCTTCTGGATGTGCTCGATGGTGAGCTGCCGGTTGTGGGCGTTGAGGAGGTCCTTGAGGGCCTCCTTGGCCACCTCGAGGGTGATCTCGTGGCCGTGGAAGCGGGCAAAGGCCAGCACCTTCTTGAGGGCGCCCTCGAGCTCGCGCACGTTGGAGCGCAGGTTCTTGGCGATCAGGAAGGCCACGTCGTCCGACAACGCGATGCGGTCGGCCTCGGCCTTCTTCTTCAAGATCGCCACCCGCATTTCCAGCTCGGGCGGCTCGATCTGCACCGTCAGGCCCCAGTCGAGGCGCGAGATGAGGCGGTCTTCCAGGCCCTGGATGTCCTTCGGGTAGGTGTCGCAGGTGATCACCACCTGCTTCTTGGCCTCGGTCAGGGCGTTGAAGGCGTGGAAGAACTCTTCCTGGGTCCGGTTCTTGTTGTTGAAGAACTGGATGTCGTCGATCAGCAGCAGATCCAGCGAACGGTAGTAGCGCTTGAAGACGTCGAAGCTCTTCTGCTGGTAGGCGCGCACCACGTCGGCGTAGTAGTCCTCGGCGTGCACGTAGCGGATGATCGCCCGCGGGTTCTGGCGGTGGATCTCGTTACCGAGGGCGTGGATCAGGTGGGTCTTGCCGAGGCCAACGCCGCCATAGACGAACAGCGGGTTGTACGAGGCGCCCGGGTTCTGGGCCACCTGTATCGCCGCCGCCCGGGCCAGGTCGTTGGCGCGGCCGGTGACGAGGTTGTCGAAGGTGAATTCGGCGTTGAGGCGGGTCTTGTCGTAGGCGGTGCCGGACGCGGCCGCCTTTGCCGACGGACGGCGCAGCGGTTTGGGCGGCGGCGCGTCGTTGGGGTCGGCCGCCGGCTCGGCCTGCTCGGGGGCCTGCTCGGCCGCCTGCGCCGAGCCGTTGAGCGGCTTGACCGGCTTCGGTGCCGTCAGCGGCGGAATGGTCGGCGTCGCGGCCGCGCCGGGGCGAGCCTTGAGTTCGAACGCGCGCTCGGCGCCGAAAAACTCGGACGACAGTTCGGCAATGCGCCGCAGGTAGCGGTCGCGCACGAAGGTCAGGAAGAACTGGTTGGGCACCACCAGGCGCAGGCCGGGCGGCTCGCCATCGACGTCTTCGGCCAGCATCGGCTTGATCCAGGTCTTGAACTGCTGGGTGGGCAGTTCCTGTTCAAGCTTGACGAGGCAAAAGGACCAGAAATCTTGGCTCACGGGCTCTTCAACGGTGCAGAGGGGACGCAGGGTGGGAGAAAGCCCGCCCCTGGCACGTGGCGCCGCGAGGTGTGGGTGTCTCCTTCATAGGTATTGGCGTTGCCGGCGAATGCCTCGAGCCTTGCGGCCCACCGGAACGAAGGCAGATTGTACCCCCTCGGGGGCAAGTTATCCACAAGCAAGTCGTTAAAATATGATTGACAAACAGGGCATTATCGAATCTAATCGAGGGTTCTGTATCCAACGCCGCAGACCATCATGAAACGTACTTACCAACCCTCCGTCGTGCGCCGCAAGCGCACCCACGGCTTCCTGGTCCGCTCGCGCACCCGCGGCGGCCGCAAGGTGCTCGCCGCTCGTCGCGCCAAGGGCCGGCACCGCCTGTCGGTCTGAAGGTGCCCGAACCGGCAGGGTCCGACAATGCCGGGCGGAGCCGGTTTTCCGCCGAATTCCGCTTACGCAAAACGGATGAGTATTCATCCGTTTTTGCTTTTCGGCGCGCGATTCGTGGCCGTTACTTCACGCTCCACGTTCGCCCGTCGGGGCTCGACACCGCGCGGCTCGGCCTCGTGGTGGCAAAGAAGCTCGCCCGTCGGGCGGTGTTGCGCAACCTCATCAAGCGGCTTGCGCGCGAGACCTTCCGTCTTCGGCGAGCCACGCTGCCGCGCTGCGACATAGTCGTGCGACTGAGCGCCGCCCCCCGTGAAGCGACCCGTCGGGCCCTTCGCGAAGAACTGGAACATCTGCTTGGCAAGGTACGCGCATGAAGCAGATTCTCGTTGCCCTGTTCAAAGGCTACCGCTACGCGATCAGCCCGATGCTGGGTAACAACTGCCGCTATCATCCAAGCTGTTCCGAATATGCCATCGAGGCCGTTGAGCGCCACGGCGCGCTGCGTGGCGGCTGGCTCGCCATCAAACGGATCGGTCGCTGCCACCCGTTTTGTCGCGGCGGCTACGACCCCGTGCCTTGATGCCCTTACCCACCAACGCTGAGCGATCGACCCGATGGACAACCGTCGCCTGATACCTGCCCTCGTCTTCTTCTTCGCGCTGTTCATGCTGTACGACGCGTGGATCAAGCACAACGCGCCCCCGCCGGCGCCCGCCCCCGCCGTTGCCGCCGCCGTATCCGGTGGCGCCGCGCAGGCCGATGCGCCGACAACGTCGCTGTCGGGTGCCCCGGCCGCAACCCCTACCGCCGATGTCATCCCCAGCGGCGCACCGAGCATCCGGGTCGAGACTGATCTGGTGGTAGCCGAGGTCTCGGCTGAGGGGGGCAGCCTGGTGCACCTCGAACTGAAGGATCACAAGAAGACCTTCGAAGGCCAGGAGAGCCTGGTGCTGTTCGACCGCGCCAAGCCCCACGTCTATGTGGCGCAGACCGGCCTGATCGGCGAGGGCATGCCCAACCACAAGACCCGCTTCACTTTGCCCGACGGCGACCAGGCACTGGCCGCGGGCCAGGATGAACTGAGCCTCCGCCTTCAGGCTGCCGAGGCGCCAGCCGGCATCACCGTCAGCAAGATCCTCACCTTCCGTCGCGGCAGCTACGAGGTCGATACCCGCTACGAGGTCCTGAATGAATCGGGCGAGGCCATCTCGCCCTTCGCCTACTTCCAGTTCACCCGCGACGGCGAGCCCGCCGAATCCGTCCAGGCCATGGGCGTCTCCACCTTCACCGGGCCGGCCGTCTACACCGACGCCGAGAAGTACCAGAAGATCCACTTCGAGGACATCGCCGACGGTAGCGCCAAGTTCAATCGCAAGGCCAGCGACGGCTGGATCGCGATGGTCCAGCATTACTTCGTCGGCGCATGGCTGCCAGCGCCCGGCGCCGAGCGCGAGTTCATCGCCCGCAAGGTCGGGAACAACCTCTTCTCGGCCGGCGTAATCCTGCCGCTGGGCAACATCGACAGTGGCCAGTCCGGTAGCCTCAGCGTCCCAATGTATGCGGGCCCGCAGGAGCAGGACAACCTCAAGGAGATTGCGCCGGGGCTGGATCTGGTGGTCGATTATGGCTGGCTGACCGTGATCGCCTCGCCCGTGTTCTGGTTGCTGGAATGGTTCCATGGCCTCACCGGCAACTGGGGCTGGGCGATCATTCTCGTCACCCTCGTCATCAAGGCGCTGTTCTTCCCGCTCTCTGCCGCAAGCTACAAGTCGATGGCAAAGATGCGCACGCTGGGCCCGCGCCTGCAGCGCATGAAGGAGCAGTACGGCGACGACAAGGCCAAGCTGCAGCAGGAGATGATGGAGATGTACCGGCGGGAGAAGATCAACCCGCTGGGTGGCTGCCTGCCGATCCTCGTCCAGATCCCGGTGTTCATCGCCCTCTACTGGGTGCTGCTGGGTAGCGTCGAGATGCGCCACGCACCATGGCTGGGGTGGATCCAGGATCTCTCATCCAAGGATCCGTACTTCATCCTGCCGATCATCATGGGCGTGTCGATGCTGGTGCAGACCAAGCTGAACCCGACCCCACCCGATCCGATGCAGGCCAAGATCATGATGGCGATGCCGATCGTGTTCACCTTCATGTTCCTGTGGTTCCCGTCCGGCCTGGTGCTGTACTGGGTTGTTAATAACCTGCTGTCCATTGCCCAGCAGTGGCAGATCACCCGGATGATCGAGGGTGGCAAGAAAGCCTGAGGCCATCGCGGCCATCGCCACGGCCCCGGGCCGTGGCGGGATAGGGGTGGTCCGGATCTCCGGGCCATCCCTTTTTGTTTTTGCGCAGCAGATCAGCGGAATTGAGCCCAGGGCGCGCCATGCCCACTTTGTGCCCTTCCTCGCTGCCGACGGCAGCGAGATCGACGAGGGCATCCTGCTCTACTTTCCTGCGCCCCGCTCCTTCACCGGCGAGGATGTGATCGAGCTACAGGGCCACGGTGGCCCGGTGGTGATGCAGATGTTGCTCGCCCGGTGCGTCGAATTGGGTGCGCGCCTCGCCGGCCCCGGCGAGTTCACCCAGCGGGCTTTCCTCAATGATCGCCTCGACCTGGCCCAGGCGGAGGCGGTCGCAGACCTGATCGAAGCCTCGTCGGAAGCGGCGGCGCGGTCGGCGGTGCGCTCCCTCTCCGGCACCTTCTCACGGGAAGTAGGCGAACTGCGGGAGGCCATGATCGACCTGCGGATGCTGGTCGAGGCGACGCTCGATTTCCCCGAAGAGGAGTTGGACTTCCTGCAGTCCGCCAAGGCCTTCGAGCGAACCACCGCACTTTGGACTGCGCTGAGCGGGATGCTCGACCGGGCGCAACAGGGCAAGCTGTTGCGTAGTGGCCTGTCGGTGGTGCTGGTGGGTCAGCCGAACGTCGGCAAATCCAGCCTGTTGAACCAGCTCGCCGGCGAAGAGCGCGCCATTGTGACCGAGGTGGCCGGCACCACCCGGGATGCGCTGCGGGAGCTGGTCCACATCGAGGGCATCCCGCTGCACATCATCGACACGGCCGGCCTGCGCGACACCGATGACGTGGTCGAGCGGATCGGGATCGAACGCGCATGGCAGGAGGTACGGCGGGCCGACGTGATCCTGCGCCTGGTCGATGCGCGTCAGACGGAGCCCGGGGAAGAGGAGCTGCGCATCGACGCGCAACTGCCCGACGGGATTCCCCGGGTGGTCGTGAGGAACAAGATCGATCTGGTTGGAGAGGTGCCGAGTCGGTCGGGCAGTGAGCAGGCTGTGCGGATCGCGCTGTCGGCGAAATCCGGAGGTGGCGTCGAATTACTGCGTGCCGAGTTGCTCCGGATCGCAGGCTGGCACAGCCACGGAGAAGACGTGATCCTCGCTCGCAAGCGGCATCTTGACGCGCTCGCGTCTGCGTTGGCGCATCTCGGGCGGGCGATGGAGAGCCCTGAGGCCCTGGAGTTGATGGCCGAGGAACTGCGGCTTGCCCACGAGTCCCTCAGCGAGATCACGGGCGAATTCTCGGCGGACGACTTGCTCGGTGAGATCTTCTCCCGGTTCTGCATTGGCAAGTAGGCAGCCAGGTCGACCGCAGCGCACACGCTACCCTGCAGCCTCGAGCAGACGTGTTCCACGTGAAACATCACCATGCCTGAACTCACCCTCCCGGCCCTCGACACCACCCTCCTGCTCATCATCGCGATGGGCGCATTCTTCGCTGGCCTCGTCGATGCCGTCGTTGGAGGTGGCGGCCTGGTGCAGATCCCCCTGCTCTTCAGCGCCTTCCCAAACACCGCACCCGCCGTCATCTTCGGCACCAACAAACTGGCAAGCGTCGTGGGAACGAGTTCCGCCGCCTGGCAATACGCTCGCCGCATCGACATCGACTGGCGCCTGGCGTGGCCCGCTATCGTGGCAGCCTTCATCGCATCCTGGCTCGGCGCGCGATCCGTCGCCCTGCTTCCCCCGGATGCCCTTCGCCCGCTTGTGCTTCTATTGCTCATCGCAGTGGCTATCTATACCTTCGCAAAGAAGGACTTCGGATCTCTCCAGCGGGAGACCGGCCTCACTACCTCCAGCCAGCGGCGAATCGCGATCGGTGCGGGAGCACTGATCGGCTTCTACGACGGGTTCTTCGGCCCCGGCACAGGCAGCTTCCTGATCTTTGCCTTCATCCGCTTCCTGGGCATGGATTTCCTGCGGGCGTCCGCCATGGCCAAGCTGGTCAACGTCGCCACGAACCTCGCCGCTATCCTGTTTTTCGCCGCTCACGGTTCCGTACTCTGGCTTGCCGCCGGGCTGATGGCCGCCGCCAATCTATCTGGCGCCGTGGTCGGCAGCCGGCTCGCGCTCAAGCACGGCAGCGGATTCGTCCGAAAGGTGTTCCTCTTCGTGGTCTGCGTGCTGATTCTTAAACTGGCCTCCGACCTGATCTGATCGGGCGCCGGCCACAGCAAACGAGAGGGGCGCCTCCGCCGAGGGCCAGAGCCCAGACCACTCCGCACCCTCCGCCACTTCAAGTGGCCGCACCCCGGTGCCTGTTACTAGGGCGGGAGGCAAACAGGCAACGATCGCGGGCAGGCCTCCCTCCCCCTTTAAGGGGGAGGACAGTAGGGGGATGGGGTTGAGTCACGCGCCTTGCCCCATCCCCACCCCAGCCCGTCCACTGCCGGCTTTCCAAAGGCGATCCGCGCTGGCTGCGCAAGGCGGCGCCTTGCGAATTCCCGCCCTCGCCCTTGAAGGGGCAGGAAGACCTGCCCGCGATCGTCGCCTGTTTGCTTGCTTGGTTAATAGGCCATAACGCTCGGCGCACGGCGAAGGGCCGCACGGGATAGCCACGCAAGTCATCACCGCCGGCACATGAGGCCAGCCGTGTTTCACGTGAAACACAGGAGAAGCGGTCACAGCAAAACCAGCCCAAGTCACTGAAAGCAAACCACGTTTGCACGAAACTAACTGCTATAATCTCGCCCTTTCGTATTACGCTTAAATGAGGAGCGCGCCGATGAACGGTCTTCACCTGATTGCGGACCTCTACCGCTGTCAGTGTCGCGACGAGCTACTGCTCGATCGCGAGACCCTTGAGCGCCTGTGTGTCGACGAGTGCGCCACGGCCGGCCTGACCCCCCTTGGCAGCTACTTCTACCAGTTCGCCCACGATGACGGCGCCAAGGCAGGCGTCACCGGCACGGTCGTCCTCGCCGAATCCCATCTCGCCATCCACACCTGGCCCGAGACCGGAAACGTGACACTGGACGTCTATGTCTGCAATTTCAGTCGCGACAATGGCGACCTGGCCCGCCAGGTCTATCGGCGGATTCTGGAAGCCCTCGCACCGATCGAAACCGTGGATCACGAGGTGGTGAGAGGCAAGATTCTCGAGGCTGCCTGAGCATGGAATCCAGTCAGCGCATCGACGAAGCCCTGCACGAACAAGCAGGGTTTTTCTTTTTCGGAGGCCACCTCATCGAGGCCGGCGAGACACCGTACCAACAGTACGAGGTCTGGCAGAGCCCTCTCCTTGGCACCCTGTTTCGCCTCGACGGCTACTTCATGACCTCCGAGCGGGACGAGTTCTTCTACCACGAGAACATCATCCACCCCGCCGCCATCACCCACCCGGCACCCCGGACGGCCCTGGTCATCGGTGGCGGTGACGGCGGGTCGATCGAAGAGATCTTCAAGCACCCCAGCATCGAACGGGTCGTCCTCGTCGAGCTGGACGGCAAGGTCATCGACATCGCCCGCGACCACCTCGCCAGCATCCACCGCGGCGCCCTCGACGACCCGCGGCTCGAGCTCCATGTCGCCGACGGCCTGGCCTATGTGCGCGAGACCGCGCCCGCCAGGGGCGAATCCTTCGACCTGATCGTGCTCGACCTGACGGATCCGATCGGCCCGGCCGCCGAACTGTATTCCGAGCGCTACTTTGCCGACTGCAAGGCCCTGCTGACAGCCCAGGGCGCGATGACCCTGCACATCGGCTCCCCGTTCTTTCAGCCCGAACGGGTCCGTGGCCACGTGCAGGATCTCGCGCGGGTCTTCCGCCACGTCACGCCCATGTTCGTGCACATTCCGCTCTACGGCACGCTGTGGGGAATCGCGATGGCCTCGGACCAACTCGATCCGGGCTCGGTGTCGGCCCACGAAGTGGATGCCCGCATCCACGCCCGCGGAATCGAGCATCTCCAGTACTACAATGGAGAGACCCACCACGCCATCGCCGCTTTGCCGAACTACATTCGCCAGCTGATTGGTCGCTGACCGCAGCCGGCCCCACCCGCCACGGCCGGCCGCGCTGCCGCCAGCCCGGGTGCCCCACAAGACCCCGGATGCCTTCATGAACGCGCCATCGAAGCCCCGCGCCCGACAACGCGCCCCCCGGCTCCCGGCAGACAGCCTCGCCCTGGCGCTCTACCATGCAGCAGGTCTCGTCGCTGCAGTGCTTGAGGGCCAGAACCTGACCCGACCCCTTGCCCGTCTGTGGCAGGAGACGCCTGAACTCAGCGCCCCCCAGCGAGGCGCCATCCAGGACCTGACCTACACCACCCTGCGCGCCTGGGGCTACGGCGAAGCGCTCCTCGCGCCCCTGCTTCGCAGCCTGCCGCCCCCGCCGATCCACGGCTTGCTGCTGGTCGCCGCCACCCGCCTCGATCAACGCCCGGAGCAGGCGCACACCGTGGTCGACCAGGCTGTCACCGCCTCGGGCGAACTGCTCGGGGGCAGACTCCGGGGCATGGTCAATGGGGTGCTCCGCAATCTCGTTCGCCGCCACGCAGCGCTTCAGGCGGAGATCAACTCCGACGAGGAGGCTCGCTTTCGCCACCCGACCTGGTGGCTCGAGCGCCTGCGTGCCCGCTACCCGGACCGATGGCAGACCGTGGTCGACGCCGCCAATCATCCGCCCCCCATGGCGCTGCGGGCGAACCCGCGCCATGTCGCAGCCGACCTCCTTCTCGCCCGCCTCGAGGCCGCCGGCATCGGCGCCCGCAAGCACGGCAGCGGCGCCCTGTGCCTGGATCGGCCCGTTCCGGTCGGCCGCATCCCGGGATTTGCCGAAGGCGATTGCTCGGTCCAGGATCCGGGCGCCCAGCGTGCAGCCGGCTGGCTCGATCTCGCCCCGGGGCAGCGCGTCCTTGACGCCTGCAGCGCGCCCGGCGGCAAGACCGCCCACATCCTCGAAACCGCCGACGTGGACCTGGTCGCCCTCGAGCTCGACCCCGAGCGCACCGACCGCGTCCGCGACAACCTCGAACGCCTCGGCCTCGATGCCCGGCTTCAGGTGGCGGACTGCCGTGACCTCGCGCACTGGTGGGACGGCATCCCGTTCGACCGCATTCTGGCCGATGTGCCGTGCTCGGCCAGCGGCGTCGTCAGACGCCACCCCGACATCAAGTGGCTTCGCCGCGAAGAAGATGTGGCCGGCTTCGCCAGTCAGCAAGCCGAGATCCTGGATCGCCTTTGGCAGACCCTGCGGCCGGGTGGCAAAATGCTCTACGCGACCTGCTCGGTTTTCGAGGAGGAGAACTCGGCGCAAGTCCAGCAGTTCTGCGCCGGCCACGCCGATGCCCGCGTAATATCCCTTGACGGATTGCCGGAGCAACAACTGCTACCCTGTGCCGACCATGACGGCTTTTTCTACGCTTTGTTCAAGAAGGCTGACTGACGCCATGCGCGGCACAATCAGCGCGCTGCTGGTCGCCGTGGCGCTGGCCAGCGCCCCCGCTCTGGCCGAGGATGCCCGCTTCGGCTACGCCGCGATCCAGCCCGCAGACGACGCCTACGTGCTTGAGGCCGACGTGCTGTTCGACCTCAATGACCGGCTCGAAGATGCCGTCCAGCGTGGCGTCGTCCTGACCCTCGTCTTCGAGGTCGAGATCAGTCGCGACCGCTGGTACTGGTTCGATGAACGCCTGGTCCGCCGCAAACGCACCTACCGCCTGTCCTACCACCCGCTGACGCGCAGTTACCAGCTCGCCGAAGGCGACACCCAGCAGGCCTACGACTCCCTCGACGAAGCCCTCGCTCCCCTGCGCCGGGTGCGCGAATGGGTCATCCTGCCCCGCAAGAAGCTCCAGCCCGGCCGATCCTTCGACGCAGCCATCCGCTTCCGGCTCGACACCTCGCACCTGCCCAAGCCCTTCCAGGTCAGCGCCCTGGGGAGCAGCGACTGGAACCTGGATACCGACTGGCTGCAGTGGACCTTCCTGGCCACCGCGCGACCGATCCCATGAAGACGGCGCTCCTCGCCGGCGCCGCGACGATTGCCGGGCTGCTGCTCTTCCTGCTCGCATCAGCCAGCGCCAATACCTCGCTTTTCGCGCGCAACTACCCGCTGCTGCTGGCGGCCAACGGGGTGCTCGTGGTCAGCCTCGGCGGCATGGTCCTCTATCAGCTTCGCAAGCTGTGGCGCGAACACCAGTCTTCCCTCTTCGGCTCTCGCCTCAAGCTGCGCCTGGTCGCCATGTTCGCCGCCATGGCCATCATTCCGGGCGCCCTGATCTACGCGGTGTCGATGCAGTTCGCGGTACGAACGATCGAGTCGTGGTTCGACGTGCGGGTGGACTCCGCCCTTGAGGGTGGCCTGGCCCTCGGCCAGAGCAGCTTCGACTATCTGCTCGAACAGCTCGAAGACAAGGCCAACATCGCCGCACTCTCCCTGGCCGACAGCAGCGGCCTGCATCTGGGTCGCCTCAACCGCCTGCGGGAAGAGATCGCCGCCGATCAGGCAACCGTCTTCACCGCGTCCCGCCAGCTGCTCGCGGTGTCGTCGGCCGATGTCGACCCGACGGCTGAAGTCGTGCCACCCGAGATACCCGATGCCATCACACTGCGCGGCCTCCGCGACCAGCAGGGCATGCGCACCATCGAGAGCGTGGGCAACGGCGGCCTGCGACTGCGGGTGATTGTGGCGCTGCCGATGCGCCAGATCCTGGCCGACCCGGTCTTCATGCAGGTGACCCAGGCCGTCCCCGACCGTATCGCCCGCCACGCCGACAACGTCCAGGTGGCCTTCCAGGACTACCAGCAGCTGTCCCTTGGCCGCCAGGGGCTCAAGCAGATCTTCACGCTGACGCTGACACTGACCCTGCTGCTGGCCCTCTTTGCATCCATGGCCATCGCCCTGGTTCTCGCCCGTCGCCTGACCGCGCCCCTGCGCCTGCTGGCCGAAGGCACCCAGGCGGTCGCCCAGGGCGACTTCTCCCCCCGCCGCGCCTTGCCCGCCCACGACGAGCTCGGTGTGCTGACCCAGAGCTTCAGCCAGATGACGCGCCAGCTCGATGAGGCCCGCAGCCAGGCCGAGCGAAACCGGATGGCAGTGGAGGGCGCCCGTGCCTACCTGGAGAGCGTGCTCGCGAACCTCTCCACCGGCGTGCTGGCCTTCGATCCGAACGGCACGCTGCGCGCTGCCAACGCCGGTGCCACCAGTATCCTCGCCGACGAACTGGTCGGGATGGAATCGGTGGAGCTGGCCCAGTGGCCGCGCCACCCCGAGTTTCGCGATGCGGTGCTCAAGGGCTTCGCGGAGAGCGAGGCGGACTGGAACTCCCAGATCGAGCTCACCAGCGAGCACGGCCTGCCTCAGACCCTGCTGGTTCACGGCTCCAGGCTACCCGAGGGCTCGGGCGGTGGGACCGTGGTGGTGTTTGACGACATCTCGCACCTCATCTCAGCCCAGCGCACCGCAGCCTGGGCCGAGGTCGCCCGCCGGGTCGCCCACGAGATCAAGAATCCGCTCACGCCAATCCAGCTCTCTGCCGAACGCCTCGAGCACAAGCTCGCCAGCCACCTGGATGAGGACCGCCGCGCGATGCTCGAGCGCTCCTGCCGCACCATCGTGACCCAGGTCGAGGCCATGAAGAACCTCGTGAATGCGTTTCGCGACTATGCGAAACTGCCAGCTCCGGTGCTCTCCCCTCTCGACCTGAACCAGCTCGTACGCGAGGTCGCCGCCCTCTACGAGGCCTCGCCCGTGCGCGTCCGTGCCGAACTCGAACAGGATCTGCCACCGGTCCTCGGCGACGCCGGACAGTTGCGCCAGGTGATCCACAACCTGCTGCAGAATGCGGAGGATGCCGCCACATCCATGGAGCAGGGCGAAGCGGGCGCCAGCATCGAACTGACCACCCGCCGCTCGGGCAGCCGCGTGGCACTCCAGGTCCGGGACAACGGGCCGGGGTTCCCGGCCGATGTGCTGCCACGGGCCTTCGAGCCCTATTTCACCACCCGGCCCCATGGCTCGGGTCTGGGACTGGCCATCGTCAAGAAGATCGTCGACGAGCACGGGGGCGACATACGCATCACCAATCGGGAGGCAGGCGGCGCCGAGATCCGGGTCCGGCTGCGTACCGAGAGAAACACGGAAACAGGCTAGACAATGTCAAAGATTCTGATCGTCGACGACGAGGTTGGCATCCGGGAACTGCTCTCGGAAATCCTGCGGGACGAAGGCCACGATGTGCTCCTCGCCGAGAACGCGGGCGCGGCGCGCAAGATCCGCAACGAGCTGTGCCCCGACCTCGTCCTGCTGGACATCTGGATGCCCGACTCCGACGGGATCTCGCTGTTGAAGGAATGGTCGGCCAACGGCCAGCTGAAGATGCCGGTGATCATGATGTCGGGCCACGGCACCATCGACAGCGCGGTTGAGGCGACCCGCATCGGCGCCCTCGACTTCCTCGAGAAGCCGATTGCGCTGCAGAAGCTGCTCGCCGCGGTCAAGCGCGGCCTCGCCCACCGGGCCATGCCCGCGACACCGCGCCACCCGACGCTGGCCGCGCTGACCCGCTCGCTGGCCCTGCGCGATCTGCGCCGCCGCCTCAACCAGCTGACCGAGGGCTCCCGCTCGCTGCTGCTCAAGGTCGGCCCGGGCAGCCTTGCCGAACTGGCCGCCCGCAGCGTGCCAAGCGCCAGCGGCGCCTGGTTCGACCTGTCCGCCTCCCTCGACCCCCTCGACGGTGAGCGTCTCGGCGCGGTGAACGGTGGCACCGTCTTCGTACCAGAGCTCAGCCGGCTGAACCGTCATCAGCGCGTCAATCTGGGTTTTCTGTTCGACCGCCTCGAGCGCTACAACCTGCACCTGGTGGTGGCCACCGAGGGCAGCCGCGAGGACTTCCTGTCCGAGGGTTGGGACCTGGGCCTGGTCGACCGCCTGTTCGACACCACGCTGCCGCTGCCCGGCCTGCCCGAGATCAAGGATGACATCCCGGAACTGGCCGGCCTCATCCTGCAGCAGCTGATCGAGTCCGGCGAGGTGCCGATGCGCCGCTTCTCGAGCGGCGTGCTGAACATGCTCCGCACCCACACCTGGCCGGGCGGCTACCCGGAGCTGCGCGCCACCGTCAAGTCACTCGCGATGGCCAGCCTCGACCAGGAGATCGGCACCGACGACGCCAGCGCACTGCTCTCCGAGACCCAGTCCGCCGACAACGGTAACCCCCTCTCCCTCGACCTCCCGCTGAGGGAGGCCCGCGAGGAGTTCGAGCGCCTGTATTTCCGCCACCACCTGCGCCTCGAAGGCGGCAACATGACCCGGCTCGCGGAGAAGACCGGCGTCGAGCGCACCCACCTCTACCGCAAGCTCAAGCAGCTCGGCCTGCACGGCAACCGCAAGAGCGAGGACTGATCGGGAGGCGGATGCTGCAGGGCGCACTTTGCTGCATTGCACAATTTCTGTGGATGCGGCCGCCGGGTGGGCGTAGAATCCGGATTCCGCGCCCAATCACAGGCCCAGCGTGAAGATCATCATTCTCGGAGCCGGCCAGGTCGGCTCTTCAGTGGCCGAAAACCTCGTGTCCGAGGCCAACGACATCACCGTCGTCGACACCGACCCGGTGCTGCTGCAGACCATGCAGAACAAGCACGACCTGCGCTCCGTCGTGGGCAACGCGGCCTCGCCCTCGGTGCTGCGCCAGGCCGGCGCCGAGGATGCCGACCTGCTGATCGCGGTCACCCAGTCGGACCAGATCAACCTCTGCGCCTGCAAGATCGCCAAGTCGGTCTTCAACCTGCCGACCCGCATCGCCCGCCTGCGCTCGGCCGACTACGTCGAGCACCCGGAACTGCTCTCCGAAAGCAATTTCGCCGTCGATTTCTCGATCTGCCCGGAGCAGATCGTCACCGACTACATCGGCAAGCTGATCCGCTTCCCCACCGCGCTACAGGTGCTCGAGTTCGCCAGCGGCCAGCTCAGCCTCGTCGCGGTGCGCGCCTTCGAGGGCGGCCCGCTGGTCGGCCTGCCGATCTCCGAGCTGCGCAAGCACAAGCCCCTGGTCGAGGCCCGCATTGCGGCCATCTACCGCCAGGAACATCCGATCATCCCGAGCGGCAACACCGTCATCGAACACGGCGACGAAGTGTTCTGTCTCGCGCCCACCGCGCAGATCCGCGAGGTCATGCGCGAACTGCGCCGGCTCGAGAACCCGATCCGCCGCATCATGATCGCCGGCGGCGGCAACATCGGCTACCGCCTCGCGCGCTCGATCGAGGACCGCTACGAGGTCAAGGTGCTGGAGCGCGAACAGACCCGCACCGGCTTCCTCGCGGTCAACCTCAAGCACACCCTCGTGCTCCACGGCGACGCCACCGACGAGGACCTGCTCGCCGGCGAGAACATCGAGGACATGGACATGTTCCTCGCGCTGACCAACGACGAGGAAGACAACATCATGGCCGCGTCCCTGGCCAAGCGGATGGGGGCGCGCCGCACACTGGCACTGATCAACCGCAAGAGCTACGTGGACCTGGTGCAGGACGGCGGGCGCATCGACATCGCGATCTCGCCCGCCCAGACCTCGATCGGCACCCTGCTGGCCCACGTGCGGCGCGGTGACGTGGCCGCCGTGCATAGCCTGCGCCGCGGTGCCGCCGAGGCCCTCGAGGTGGTGGCCCACGGTGATCGCAAGACCTCCAAGGTGGTTGGGCGCCGGGTTGACGAGATCGACCTTCCCCACGGCGTGACGATCGGCGCCATCGTCCGCGAGACCGGCCAGCAGCGCCTGACCCACCGGGACGGCCAGCCCCTGGTGCAGACCGAGCGCCACGTCCTGATCGCCCACCACGACACGGTGATCGAATCGGAAGACCACGTCATCGTCTTCTGTGTCTCGAAGAAGCAGGTGGCCAAGGTCGAGAAGCTCTTCCAGGTCGGATTCGGCTTCTTCTGAGTCTCGCCGTGCATATCGGGCGCCTCAATCACCTGCTCTCGATCGCCCGCGTCCTGTCGCTGATCGTCGGCATCTTCGGCCTCACCATGCTGGCCCCGATCGGCATTTCCTGGTGGCGCCATGAAGCGGCCGAGGCCGTGTTCGACGAGGCCTTCGCGCTGACGGTCGGCACCGGCATCTTCCTGTGGTGGCTGAGCCGCCACCACAGCCGCGAGCTGACGACCCGCGACGGCTTCCTGCTGGTGGTCCTGACCTGGACCGTGCTGCCGGCCGCGGCGGCGCTGCCCCTGTGGCTGTACCTGCCCGGCATGAGCTTCACCGACGCCTACTTCGAAGCGGTGTCGGGACTCACCACCACCGGCGCCACGGTGATCTCGGGCCTCGACGCACTGCCGTACTCGATCAACTTCTGGCGCATGCTGCTGGTGTGGCTCGGCGGCATGGGCCTGATCGTGCTGGCGGTGGCCGTGCTGCCCCTGCTCGGCGTCGGCGGTCGCCAGCTCTTCAAGGCGGAAGCCCCCGGCCCGATGAAGGACTCCAAACTCACGCCTCGCATGGCCCAGACCGCCAAGGGCCTGTGGGCCGTGTATGGCCTGATCAGCCTGGCCTGCGTGTTCGCCCTGCACTGGGCGGGCATGAGCTGGGACGACTCGGTCGTGCACATGTTCACGACCATGGGCCTGGGCGGCTTCTCAACCCACGACCAGAGCTTTGCCTACTGGGATTCGCCCACCGTAGAAGGGGTCACGATCGCCTTCATGGCGCTGGCCGGCCTCAATTTCGCGACCCACTTCATGGCCATCCGCGAGCAGAGCCTGAAGCCCTATCGCAGGGATCCGGAAGTCCGCTGGTACGTCGTCGTGATGGTGACCAGCGTCTTCGCGATGGCCTGCTACCTGTTCGCCACCGGCACCTATCCGAGCTTCGCCCAGGCCCTGCGCTTCGCGGCTTTCAACACCGTCTCGATCGCCACCACCACCGGCTTCGCCAACACCGACTACACCCTGTGGCCGGTCTTCGCACCGTTGTGGCTGCTGTTCCTGTGCAGCTTCGTCACCTGCGCCGGCTCGACCGGCGGCGGCATCAAGATGATGCGGGCGATGATCCTGTACAAACAGGTTTTCCGCGAGCTGAAGCGCTCGCTGCACCCGGCCGCGGTGTCGCCGGTCAAGTTCGGCAGCGACGCGGTGCAAAGCCCGATCCTCTTCGCGGTGCTGGCGTTTGCCTTCATGTACATGGTGGTGCTGGTCAGCCTGACCCTCGTGATGGTGCTCTCCGGCCTCGACCCGATCACCGCCTTTTCCGCCGTCGTGGCCTGCGTCAACAACACAGGCCCCGGCCTCGGCGAGGTCGGTCCGGCCACCACCTATGCGATCCTCAACGACTTCCAGACCTGGATCTGCACCTTCGCCATGCTGCTCGGCCGGCTCGAGATCTTCACCCTGCTGGTGGTGCTCAGCCCCTACTTCTGGCGAAAATGAGCCCCACCATGACGCCACCCGCCGCCACCAGCACTGCGCCGACTGCACTCCGCCCCGACGATAACGCGCCAAGCCCCATCCGCTCGTGGGCGCCGGTACTCAATCCGCTGGCGGTCATCATCGTCTTCTTCGGCCTGCTGATGCTGGTGCCCCTGGGCGTGTCCTGGTTCCTCAAAGACGGCGCGACCCTGTCCTACGACGAGGCCCTCGCCGCCACCCTGGCCACCGGCGCGCTGCTGTGGATGGCCACCCGCCGCCACCGCCGCGACCTGAAGCCGCGCGACGCCTTCCTGCTGGTGGCCCTGACCTGGATGGTGCTGCCGATCTTCGGCGCCTTGCCCCTCTATTTCCACATTGAGGACCTGAGCTTCACGGACGCCTACTTCGAGGCGACCTCCGGGCTGACCGCGACCGGGGCGACGGCCCTCTCAGGCCTCGACGACCTGCCCCTGTCGCTCAATTTCTGGCGCACCTTCATGCACTGGATCGGCGGCATGGGCGTCATCGTGCTGGTGGTGGCGATCCTGCCGCTGCTCGGCATCGGTGGTCGCCAGATCTTCAAGGCGGAAACGCCAACGCCAATGAAGGACGCCAGCCTGACCCCCCGCATCGCCGAGACCGCCAAGGGCCTGTGGCTAGTCTATCTGGTGTTCACCCTGGCCTGCTGGCTGTCCCTGCATCTGGTCGGCATGGACGTCTGGGACTCCCTGATGCATGCCTTCTCGATCATGGGCCTGGGGGGCTTCTCGAGCAAGGACGCCAGCATCGGCCACTTCAACAGCCTCGACATCGAACTGGTGGTGATGGGCTTTGCGCTGCTGTCGGGCATCAACTACGGCACCCACTTCATGGCGCTCTACCAGCGCTCGGTCAAACCCTACCGCTTCGACAAGGAGCTGCCCTTCTATTTCGGCGTGCTGGCCGCCAGCATCCTGCTGATCACCGTCTACCTGGTGCCCCACAACGCCTACGGTGATTTCTGGCAGACGCTGCGCTATGTGGCCTTCCACTCGATCTCGCTCGCCACCTCGCTCGGCTTCGCGACCTCCGACTACACCTTCTGGCCCATGTTCGCCCAGATCTGGATCCTGTTCCTGGGCAGCTTCATTGCCTGTTCGGGCTCCACCGGCGGCGGCATCAAGCTGATGCGCGCGATCATCCTCTACAAACAGGTGTACCGGGAGCTCGCCCGCGCGATTCACCCGAATGCGGTCTTGCCCGTCCGGATGGGCGACCAGCAGATCCCCGACCACATCCTGCACGCGGTGCTGGGCTTCTCGTTCATCTACATGGTCAGCATCGTCACCCTGACCCTGGTCCTCTCGGCCAGCGGCGTCGAGCTCGTCACCGCCTTCTCGGCCGTCGTCGCCTGCCTCAACAACACCGGCCCCGGCCTCTCCGGCGTCGGCCCGGCATCCAACTACTCGGTCCTGTCCGATTTCGCCACCTGGGTGTGCACCGCGGCGATGCTGCTCGGCCGCCTCGAGATCTTCACCCTGCTGGTCGTGCTGACACCCGCCTTCTGGCGCAAGTAGGCCCGGGCATCAACGGGCCGTCGCGCGGCGGCCTCGCCAGGGCAGCCCATGCCTGCATAGACCCGGGTCATGCTTTGTGCCCGCGCGGGCTGCGGCCTGCGCAGAAAAACGCGATAATCCCAAGATTCGGCCGTAGCGGCCGGCTACCAGGTATGCCCACGTGACCCAGCTTCGCAACGACACCTTCCTGCGCGCCCTGATGCGCCAGCCCACCGAATACACGCCCCTGTGGCTGATGCGTCAGGCAGGCCGCTACCTGCCCGAATACTGCGCCACCCGCAAGCGCGCCGGCAGCTTCCTGCAGCTGTGCAAGAGCCCGACCATGGCCTGCGAGGTCACGCTGCAGCCCCTCGAGCGCTACGACCTCGACGCCGCGATCCTGTTCTCCGACATCCTCACCGTGCCCGACGCGATGGGTCTGGGCCTGTATTTCGCCGAAGGCGAGGGCCCCAAGTTCGAGCGTCCGCTGAAGGATGCGGCCGACATCGCGAAGCTGGCGGTGCCGGATCCCCACGGCGAGCTGCAGTACGTGATGGACGCGGTCAGCGAGATCCGCCGCGCCCTCGATGGCCGGGTGCCCCTGATCGGCTTCTCGGGCAGCCCCTGGACCCTGTCCTGCTACATGGTCGAAGGCGGCAGTTCCAGCGACTACCGCAAGGTGAAGTCGCTGATGTATTCGCAGCCGGAGCAGATGCACCGCATCCTCGAGGTCACGGCCCAGTCGGTCATCGCCTACCTCAATGCCCAGATCGAGGCCGGCGCCCAGGCGGTGATGGTGTTCGATTCCTGGGGCGGCGTGCTGTCTCACAACGCCTATCGGGAGTTCTCCCTGCGCTACCTGCAACAGATCGCCGCAGGCCTGATCCGCGAACGGGACGGCCGGCAGGTGCCGTGCATCGTGTTCACCAAGGGCGGCGGCCTGTGGCTGGACGACATCGCCAACGCCGGCTACGACGCCGTCGGGCTCGACTGGACCATGGACATCGGCACCGCCCGCGCCCTTGTCGGCGACCGGGTCGCGCTGCAGGGCAACCTCGATCCGGCGGTGCTGTTCGGCACCCCGGAGGCAGTCGCCGAAGAAGCGCGCCGCGTCCTCGACAGCTTCGGCAACCATCCCGGCCACGTCTTCAACCTGGGCCACGGCATCTCCCAGTTCACCCCGCCCGAGAACGTCTCGGTGCTGGTGGACACCGTGCATGCGCACAGTCGGACGATCCGCGGCGGCGCCTGACGGGCCGCAGCCTCGAGCGCGAAACGGGCCGGTTTCCAACCGGCCTTTTTCGTGTGACCGGCACAGACCTGGCAGCACCGCGTCAAGGAAAAAAACTGCCCAAAAGGTGTTGACTTATGCACACCGGCCTGATCGGGCACCCCTCCGCCACGATTTTTGACCGACATCCACACTTCAACTTTAAGTTGCTGTTTTTCTTAGACTTTTTGTCTGCACAATTTTTGAGCAACCCACCAGCCTCCCCGCCATCGGTAGGGAAACAGCGGGTTGGCCCAGGCTTTCCCACACAGTTATCCACAAGATCTGTGGAGAATCCCCGATTACGGTTTTGTTGCGCGCGATTGCACTCCCTTTATCCGATATCGCATCAAGAACTACCCGCAAGCCACTGTATTCATTGATATTCTACAATTCCCGTCGCCAGCCAGATGCCCATCGTCCGCGTCGCGCTCCCCGTTCCGCTGCCACAAACCTTTGATTACATAGCGGAAAAAGCATCCACAGCCGATGTGGGTCGTTGCGTAAGGGTGCCGTTCGGGCGGGGATTCCAGAACGGCGTCATCGTCTCCCTCGTGGCCCGGGCCGATGTCGAGGCCCACCGCCTGAAGCCCGTGGATTCGGTGCTCGACGAGGTCCCGCCACTGCCTGCCGACTGGCTCGAGCTCGTCGCCTTCACCGCCCGCTACTATCACGCCCCCATCGGCGAGGTGATCCACCTGGCGCTGCCACCTGGCCTGCGCCGTGCCGCTGCCATCGACGATCGCGAGGCCGATCCGCTCCTCGAGGCCACGGCTGAAGGCCGCGACGCCGTCGCCGCCGGGCACCGCGCCAGAAAGCCCCGCGCCATCGTCGAGTGGCTCCTCACCCGGGGTCCCGCCCGCCGCTCCGTCCTCCGTGCCGATCTGGATTCGGCCGCGCCGATCAGCGACGCGCTCGCCCGGGGGTGGATCGCGCCCATGGCCGCACGGGATCCGGCCGCCAGTGCCGGCGAGCAAACACCCACCGCCGGTCAGGCCGCGGCGCTTGCCACCATCGCCGCCGGAGGCCCTGGCTATCACAGCTGGCTGCTCCATGGCGTGACCGGTAGCGGCAAGACCGAGATCTACCTCCAGCTCGCGCGCCAGCACCTCGCTCGCGGCACCCAGGTCTTGTTCCTGGTGCCGGAGATCGGCCTCACACCCCAGCTGGAGACCCGGGTACGCCAGCGTTTTCCGGCGGCGACCGTGGTGGCCCTGCATTCGGCCCAGTCGGACGGGGCCCGCTCGGCCGGCTTCGTCCAGGCCATGACCGGCGCCGCCGACATCGTCCTTGGCACGCGGCTCGCGGTGTTCACGCCCATGCCGCGGCTCGGCCTGATTCTGGTCGACGAGGAGCATGACGCGTCCTACGCCCAGCTCGAAGGGGTCCGCTACTCGGCGCGCGACCTGGCGGTGTGGCGGGCCCGCCAGCGGGACGTCCCGCTGGTGCTGGGCTCCGCCACCCCCTCCCTGGAGAGTTGGCAGCACGCCCTCGATGGCCGCTATACCCGCATCGACCTGGCCCAGCGGGCACTGGCGGCGTCTCTGCCGGCGGTGCAGCGTATCGACACCCGCCTGGTCAAGCTCGACCAGGGCCTCAGCCCGCAGCTGATCGACGCCATCCGCCAGCGCCTGCAACGCCGCGAGCAGTCTCTGGTCTTCCTCAACCGGCGCGGCTATGCCCCGGTGCTGAGCTGCCCCGCCTGCGGCTGGATCAGCGGCTGCGACCACTGCTCGGCCAACCGCGTCGTGCACCTGGCCGAGGGCCGCATGCGCTGCCACCACTGTGGCACCGACGGGCCGATCCCGCGTGCCTGTCCTCAGTGCGGCAACCAGGACATCCACGCCTTCGGCCGCGGCACCCAGCGGGTCGAGGAGCGGCTCGGCGAACTGTTTCCGGATGCCCGCGTGCTCCGACTGGACCGGGATGCGGTGCGCTCACGGCCCCAGTGGGAGGCCTTGCTGGCGCGCATCGCCGCCGGCGACGCGGACATCCTGGTCGGCACCCAGATGATGGCCAAGGGGCACGACTTCCCGCGGCTGACGCTGGTCGGTGTAATCGGCGCCGACGCCTCGCTCCACGCCGCCGACTTCCGCGCCCCGGAGCGCCTCTTCCAGCAGCTCATGCAGGTCGGCGGTCGGGCAGGGCGCGCCGAGCTGCCCGGCGAGGTCCTGGTCCAGACCGAGTTTCCGGACAATCCCCTCTTTGCCTGCCTGGTCCGCCACGACTTCCCGCGCTTCTGCGCGCTGGCTCTCGACGAGCGACGTCGCGCGGGTTTCCCACCCTTCGCCTATCAGGCCATGCTGCGCGCCGATGCGCCGGCCATCGCCGATGCCCTGGATTTTCTTCGCCGTGCGGTCGAGGCGGCACAGCCGTTTGCCAACCCGGCGCTGCAGATCTACGACCCGGTGCCGATGCGGATGGTCCGCCTCGCCCGACGGGAGCGGGCCCAGTTGCTGGTGGAGGCGCTCCAGCGCCCCACGCTCCAGACCTTCCTGCAGGCCTGGGTCGCCGCCCTCTACCGCCTGCCGGCCAACCGCCAGTTGCGCTGGCGCATCGACGTGGATCCGCTGGACGTCTGAGGCGGACCCTCAGCCCTCGTCCGGCCCCCACAACCAGGCGGCGCCGCGCACACCGGACGAATCCCCATGGCGGTTCCTGACCAGCCGGGTATCGACCCGGTCAGAGAAGACATGGGGGCCCCACAGGGCCGGCACCATCGTGTAAAGCGCGTCCACGTTCGACAGGCCACCACCGAGCACCACCACGTCCGGATCGAGGATGTTGATCACACTGCCCAGTGCCCGCGCGAGCCGCCTCGCGTAGCGGACAAGCGTTGCCTCGCAGGACGCGTCGCCTCGCGCTGCGCCGGCTGCGATGTCGCGCGCATCGGCCGATCGACCGCCATGGGCGCGATGATCGAGCCCCATCGCCGGACCGGAGAGATAGGCTTCGACACACCCCTGCCGGCCGCAATAGCAAGCGGGCAGGGGCAGGTCGTCGGGGCCGGGCAGGGGCAGGGGGTTGTGGCCCCACTCGCCGGCGATGCCGTTGGGTCCCTCGAGCACCCGCCGCCCCACCGCAATGCCCCCGCCCACACCCGTGCCGAGGATCACCGCGAAGACCACCCCGGCCCCCGCCGCCGCGCCATCCACCGCCTCGGACAGGGCGAGGCAGTTGGCGTCGTTGGCGATACGCACCGGTCGCCCGAGGCGGGCCTGCAGATCGTCCTGAAGGGCCTGGCCGTTGAGGCAGGTCGAGTTGGCGTTGCGGATCCGGCCGTCCACCCGCGATGGCGCGCCAGGCGTACCGATACCGACACTGCACGAAGCACCCGCTGCCGCTTCGGCCCGGGCCACCAGGGTCGCCACCGCCTCGACCGTGGCGCGGTAGTCCCCCTGCGGCGTCGCGACCCGCTCGCGAAAGCGGATGCCGCCGCCACCGTCGAGGACGATCGCCTCGATCTTGGTCCCTCCCAGGTCCACCCCGATCCGCATCGACCGCTCTCCCCGTAGCCCGACAGCCATTGTGCCGCCAAGGCGCGCCGCTCTAAAGTCCGGGCATCCGTCATCCGTAATCCTTCGCATGACACCCGCCAAGCCCGCCAGCCCGAACGAGACGCTGAGCAAGCACCAGCTCACGCGCATTCTCGACGAAGCGATGATCTACCAGTGCGTTTGTCCCGCCCAGGTGGCCCGCACCCTCCTCGAGCTGCGTCAGCTCTACCAGTACCAGCGCGAATGCAGCGATGAGAGGGAGGCCGACCTCGGCGTCCACGCACGCATCATGGAAAGCATCGATCGCGCCCACGCCGAACTCGAGGGCTGTCTGGTCGCTGTCCTGCAGATGGAATCCTGGGACATGGAGACCATGACCATGCCGGAAGGGCTGCGACAGCGGCGGGATGCCGCGATTCGCGCCGACGATTGAGCCTCCGGCCGCCGGTGCCCGCGTGGTACCGTATGACGATAACGATACGCCGCGCCGCCAATCGCGCGGACCGCTCTGACAGCAGGGGAGGGGATGGAGGCGCTCACGATACTCGTCGTCATGGCAGTCGTCGTCGTCCTGTTGTTCGACTACACCAACGGCTTCCACGATGCTGCCAACATCGTTGCCACGGTCATCGCGTCACGCGCGATGCAGCCGGTTCAGGCGGTGGTCATCGTCGGCATCTTCGAATTCCTCGGCCCGGTCCTCGGCGGCACCGCGGTAGCGAACACCATCGGCAAGTTCGTCCATCTCGAGGATCTGCCTGCCGCCTTCTCCCTGCTCGTCGTACTCGCCGGCCTCTCCGGTGCCATCGTCTGGAATCTGGTGACCTGGTGGAAGGGCATCCCGTCGTCCTCGTCCCACGCCCTGGTCGGTGGCCTGATCGGCGCGGTGGTCATGGCCGCCGGCCAGGACCACGTGGTGTGGGGCTTCAGTGAACTGCTCAACCATGGGCGCCTGACCGGGGTCACCAAGGTGGTCCTCGCGCTGGTGCTGTCGCCGCTCATCGGCTTCGGGGCCGGCTACCTGCTGCACCGCTTCGCCGGCCTGCTGTTTCGCGCCGCCCGCCCGACCCTCAACCGTCACCTGCGCAAGGCCCAGTATGTGACCGCGGCAGCCCTGGCCTTCTCCCACGGCGCCAACGACGCCCAGAAGAGCATGGGCATCCTGACCCTGGCCCTGGTGCTCGGCGGCCGACTCGACACCTTCGAAGTCCCCACCTGGGTCATGCTGGCCTGCGCCACCGCGATGACGCTCGGCACCATGTCCGGCGGCTGGCGCATCGTCCGCACCCTCGGCTTCGCGATCTACCGGGTCCGCCCCCTGCATGCCCTGAACTCCCAGCTGGCCTCGGGCGGGGTGGTGTTCGCCGCCTCGATGCTCGGCGCGCCGGTGTCCACCACCCACGTCGTCGCCACCTCGATCATGGGCATCGGCGCCTCGGAGCGCGCCCGCGCCGTACGCTGGGGCAAGGCCCGCGACATCGCCGCCACCTGGCTCATCACGATCCCCGCCGCTGCGCTGGTTGGCGGCCTGCTCGAACTGGTCCTCTCGGGCCTCCTCAGCTGAGGAACACCCCATGTCCAAGCAACCGTCCTCCATCGTCCACCGCGTCCTCGACCGGATCTTCCCGAAGGCGCCGGACTTCTTCACGCTGCTCGGAGACCAGTCCAGGCAGGTGATCCACACCACCGACCTGCTGATCCGCTTCATGGAGACCGGCGACCCGGACATCGGCAAGGAGATCCGCAAGGACGAGCATGACGCCGACACCATCAAGGTGCGCAACATCCACATCCTCAACGAGGCCTTCTCGACCCCCATCGACCGGGAGGACATCTACCGCGCGATCATGGACATGGACGAGGTGGTCAACTATTGCAAGACCACCGTCAACGAAATGGACATCCTCGGCGTCACGCCGGACGGCTTCATGCGCGAGATGGCCCAGCGCCTCAACGAGGGCGCCAACTTCCTCGCCAAGGGCTTCAACCAGCTCGCCACCACCCCGGCCCACGCCGCCGCCGACGCCGACGCGGCCCGCAAGGCGGAGCGGCGGGTCGAGAAGCTCTACCGCCGCGCCCTGGCCGACCTGTTCCAGGGCGACGACTACCTCAACATGTTCAAGCGGCGCGAGATCTACCGCCACCTCTCCAACGGTGCCGACCGCATGGCCCACTGTGCCAACACCCTCCACGACATCGTCGTGAAGATCGGCTGACCCGCGCCCGCAACATGGACTGCCCCGCCTGCCAGCGGCCGACCATCACCTTCCGCCAGTGGTGCCGATCCCCCAACGCCTTGCGCTGGACCTGCCCCCACTGCCACGCCGTCCTCAAGGCGAACCGCCGCACCTGGATCTGCTTCGCTGCCGCCGTCGGCGCCGTCTGCACGGTCGTGGTCGTGATCTCGATGCTCGAACAGCGCGGCTGGCTCGAGCCCGGCCGGAACCGCGGCTGGGTGTGGGCCAGTGCTCTGCTGGTCGCGCTGCCCATCAGCCTGCTGGCCTATCGCCTTGGCGGCTACACCTGGCCCGACAACCCTCGCTGACCGCGCCCGGATCCACCTGCCACGGCCGGCACCGGCGCCGGCGCCGGAAAGAATCGCCCTCGCCAAGCCGCGTCGAAAACTCTTACACTTCCGCAATTGTTAGAAATCGTAAACTCCCAACCGCCTGTTTCTTGTATGTTTTTTGGGCTGGTTCGTATTTTGCTAATACTCTGACGTACTAACAACCAAAGGCACCCACAATGCGTACCGACTTCTCCTTCGCGCCAGCCCTGGCTGGTCTCGCGACGGCCGCTGCCCTGATGATGCCGCTCCAGGCCAGCGCCGTGCCGCTCGCCAGTGGCTTCGGCGGCCCGGCCAACTTTGGCGAACTGGCCATGAACCCGAACGACGACGGTTCTTCCAATGAACTGGATCTGCCGTTCACCATCAACTTCTTCGGTCAGACCCACTCGACCTTCTTCATCAACAACAACGGCAACATCACCTTCAACGATTCGGTCGGTGCATTTACCCCGCGGTCGTTCCCGGCATCGAGCAACCCGATGATCGCGCCGTTCTGGGGCGACGTGGATACCCGCTGCGGCACCTGCGGCGCGGTGTACGTGGCCACGCCGAACCCCCAGCAGGTGGTTGTCACCTGGAACAACGTCGGCTACTTCGCCCAGCACACCAACCTGGTCAATAACTTCCAGGTCATCCTGACCGACCGCAGCGGCACGGTCGAGAACGGCGCCACGCTGCCCTCCGGCGATTTCGACATTACGTTCCGCTACGACCGCCTCGAGTGGACAACCGGCGACGCCAGCGGCGGCTCCGGCGGCTTCGGCGGCACGCCGGCCCAGGCCGGCTTCGACGCCGGCGACGGCGTGAACTTCTTCACCCTGCCCGGCTCGCAGACAGCCAGCGTGCTGGACCTGAAGAACACCACCAACGTCGCGGGCGGGCCGGCCGGTCTGTGGACCTTCGCCATCCGCAGTGGCGGCCTGCCCGGTTCGACGCCGTCGAACCCCCTGATGCCGGTCATCAACCAGTCGGGCTGGGACTTCGACTTCAACGTGGACCTCAACCAGCAGGTCTTCATCGATCCGGACATCGCGATCGGCTACGACTACATCGTCAACAGTGGCCCGAACTTCGCGAGCGTGCTGCTGCCGACCGGCATCGGCGACAACCTCTTCGACCTCTGGCTCTGGAACGGCACCGACTGGGTCGACTCCGGCATTGACCTCACCGGCGGCGTCGAGCACCTCTTCGGCCCCGGCGGCGTCGATCGCTTCCGTATCCTCGGCATCGAGCAGTCGGCCGGCCTCGATCCGACCGATACCACGGCCTTCGTCACCGGCCTGAGATTCACGGACGCGGGTCAGGTCAACATGTCGCAGAATCCGCTGATCGTCACGATTCCGGATCAGAACGGCGATGTGCCCGAGCCGCCGATGATGCTGATCACGGCCACGGCCCTGCTGGGCATGGCGGCCATGCGTCGGCGCCGTCGCACGCTCCACTGAGCCTTGCTGGACTACACTCGCGGGATCCCGGGGGCTGCTTCCAGCCTGCGGGATCCCGCGGTGTTTTTTGCCGCCCCCTTGCGCCGATTCAAGGGGCCGGCTCACTGCAGAATCCGGACACCCGCACCGAAGGACTCGCCCATGCCCGCCATTTTCCGATCCGTTCTGCTCGTTCTGGGCGTTGCCGCCCTACCTGCGGCCGTCCTGGCCGAGAGCGTCCCGTCGGGCCAGTCCGCGGTCTACGGCAGCTGGAGTGTGGAATGCCCCGCAAAGTCCGGGCAGTGCGCAGCGCTGCAGAAGGTCGCGACGGACCCCGAAGGCAAGCAGGTCGTCCTTGGAGTCATCATCGAGACCGTGGCCGGCAAGGCCATTCCCCAGCTCACCTTCCGCCTGCCCACGACTGCCTACCGGCAAGCCGGCGCCGGCATGAAGGTCGATGATCACGAACCGCTGCGAGCGCCGATCTCCGCCTGCGATGACAAGGTCTGCGAAGTTCGCGCCTGGCTCTCGGATTCCCTGCGGGAGACACTCACGACGGGCAAGCTGCTGCGGTTCGCGTACTTTGTCGACCCGGAGCGCCAGATCACCCTGCCGGTCTCGCTGGCGGGCCTCGATCAGGCCCTGGCGCACATGGACAAGGCACGCAGCAAGGCGGGAAACTAGGCCCCCGATCCCTCGCCCACCCGCGCCAGCCCGAAGCTGAAGGCCGCCCCGCGACCCGGCGCACTGTCCACCCGGATCGCGCTGCCGTGCAGGGCCAGCAGGCGCTCGACGATGGCCAGCCCCAGCCCCAGGTGGGGACTACCGCCGCCCCCATCGCGAGCCCGGTAGCGCGGCTCGAAGATGCGCGCCTGGTGATCTGCTGCGATGCCGCAGCCGGTGTCCCGGACCTCAAGGCGCACGGCATCGTCCTCGCAATGCACCCCGATTCGCACCTCGCCGCCCGCCGGTGTGTGATCCAGGGCGTTGTCCACCAGATTCACCAGCACGCGCTCCAGCTTGCCGATATCCGCCTCTGCCAGCACCTCGTCGTCACCCGTCACCTCGAGCCGGACACCCCGCCGCCGTGCGGCCAGCGCGAAACGGGCGGCCACGTCGTGGGCCAGTTCGAGGACCGCCACCGGCTCGATCTCGGCCTGCTCCTGACGGGCTTCGAGGCGCGCCAGCTCGAGCAGTTGCTCGACCAGCCGATGGAGCTGCCGACCGTTGCGCAGGGCCACCTCCACATGCTGCCGGTCCGGCGCGTCGGGGTGCTGCAGCAGCCAGGTCTCCAGATAGCCCTGCAGGGACGCCAGCGGGGTCTTCAGGTCGTGGGCGATCTGGGCGATCAGATCCCGCCGCGCGGTCTCGCTTGCGCGGATCTGGTCGAGCTGGTCCGCCACGGTCTCGGCCAGGCCGACGAAACCCTGCTGGAGTTCGGCGACCTCGCGGCTGGCCCAGCCAGGCAGCTGCCGCCCGATGGCCTCGCGGGACAAGCCCCCCGTGCGAAAGGCCGCCATCGCCCGGTTGAGCGCCGCCAGTGGGCGGGTGAGAAGGGCGAAGAGCAGCCCCGACAGCAGCGCCACGACCCCCACCGCGCCAAGGGAGAACAGCAGCGCCCGGTCCTGCCACAGGCCCGCCTCGTGCTGGCGCTCCACCGCGCTCTGTCGGCTGCCACCCACGATCACGTAGAGGTAGCCGCGCCGCGCGCCATCCGGGTCCAGGATCGGCGCTGCCGAGAACACCTGGCGGCGTGTCGGATCGCGGGGGTCCGTGCCATAGATGGGCAGCGGCCGGCCCGCCAGGAAATCGCGCACCGGCGCCAGGTCGACGCGCATCTCGCGAACCTGCCCCGGATCGGCCGAGTAGGCCCGCACCTGCCCGTCGAGATCGGTGGCGTAGATCTCGAAGGCCGGGCCCAGCAGCATCAGGGCGTGGAAGGCGTTGTCGAGGGAGGCCGCGGCGATCTCGCCATGGCGGAGCAGGGGGTTGTCATCGACCATGTGGCTCGCCAGGGCCCGGTGCAGGGTCTGCTGCACCTGGTCTGCGTGCCATCGCTCCCGTTGTCCGGCCACGTGCAGCATCACCGCCGCCAGCACCGCGACCATCCCGGTCAGCACCACCGCCACGCGGCCAAACAGCGTGCCCTTCACGCCGCCTCCGCCGCTTCGAGCTTGTAGCCGACGCCCCACACGGTGCGGATCAGCCGCGGGCGGGACGGATCCTGCTCGATCTTCGCCCGGAGGCGGTTGATGTGGGAGTTCACCGTGTGCTCATAGCCGGCGTGGTGATAGCCCCAGACCTCCGAAAGCAGTTGCTGGCGGCTGAACACGACGCCGGGCTGGCGGGCCAGGAAGGAAAGCAGGTCGAACTCGGTGGCGGTCAGATCGAGGGCGACCCCGTCCCGACTGGCCGCCCGACGCGCCGGATCGACCCGCAGGGGCGGGACCTCGAACGGGCCATCGGCCGGCGGCGCCGGCTCGAGCAGGGCGGCGCGCCGCAACAAGGCGCGGATTCGTGCCTGCAATTCCAGCACGCCGAAAGGCTTGGCGAGGTAGTCGTCGGCGCCGGTCTCGAGGCCCCGGACCCGGTCGTGCTCGGTGCTGCGGGCCGTCAGCATCAGGACCGGCAGCGCCGCATCGGTGTCACGCAGGGCGCGGCAGAAGTCCAGCCCGTCACCGTCCGGCAGGCACAGGTCGAGCACCACCAGGGCCCAGGCCCGCTCATCGAGGGCCCGCCGGGCATAGGCCAGGGTGTCGCAACAGAGGACGCGATGGCCGAGCATCTCCAGGTGCAGGCGCACCAGGTTGGCGATGTCGGCCTCGTCCTCGACCACCAGGATGTCGGCCATCGTCTTCGCTTCCGTCTCCATGACGTGACAGGCGCGGCCCTACTGCACGCGCTCCACCGTCACCCTTAGGACCGGGTTGTCGAAGCGAAACTTACTGCCGAGGGTCGATCCGGCCAGACCATCGTCGTGGGAGACCACTCCGGCATGGACCCGCACCGCATCGAGGGCGTCGTCCCGCGCCGCGTCGAATCCGATGCCGCCATCGGCCGGTCCGGGGATGGTTCCGGCCGCCTCGCTGTTGTCCTCGGTGCCGGCGTCCCAGGCGGCGAGCACGAACCGCTCGCTCGCGCCGACCGCCAGCGCGCCCACCGGCAGGCCACCGAGACCGGCGAAGGCGTCGTTGGTGTTGACCAGCATCGTCGCCAGGGTCAGGGTCGCGTCGGCGGCGGCCGGATAGCTCAGTTCGAAGCTGTCGCTCCCGCCCGGTCCCACCGGCGCGCTGCCCGTGGCATCGACGATGCCACCGGAGGCCGCGAGCGCGGCCGCGAGCGCGCTGGCGTCGCCGCCTTCGGCGAGCTGCTCAAGGGCCACCGACGCCGGGGTGCCGGCCTGCCACGCCTCGCCACCCCGGTGCAGCGAGACCAGCACCGGGCTCATCGGCTGGTTGGCGGTCAGGTTCGTGACCGTGACCCGCAGGGTGTGCATCTCGACCGGATCGTCGTCGCTACCGCCACTGCCGCCGCAGGCGGCCAGCAGCGGCAGCGCCGCGGCGGCGAGCCAGGTCCATTTCGTCTTGATCGTCATGGCGCACCTCACTTGACGACGACCGTCACGCGGGCCACCGGGTTGAGCCAGCGGTGGCTGCGGCTGTCGACGTCGCTGAGGCCGCCACTGGCGTCGGTGTCGCCGAGCTGACCGCGGTGGATGTGCACCACGTTCGGTTCGGCGTCGTTCGGCGACGCAGCGACAACGCCGCTGCCGCCGCTGCCGGCGCGCCCGCTCGGATCGCCGGGAATGCCGGCCACCCCGGGTGCCCCACCGGCGCCCGGATTCATCAGTTCGGTATTCGCCTCGGTGCCGGCGTCGTAGCCATTGAGGGTCAGCGTGTAGGTGCCGGGCTCGGTCGGGATCTCCCAGCCATCGAGGCCGACGAAGCCGTCATTGGTCGGCAGCAGCATCGCCGTGATCGAGAGATGGGTGTTGGTCGCGCCGGTGTCGAGCATGGCGACGCCGCTGCTCGTCGCCGGGGCGAGGATGCCGCCCGCCGGATCGGCCACGAGCTGCCCACCCGCGGCGGTCACGTCGGCCTCCAGGCCGGCGATGTCGCCGCCTTCGGCCATCGCCTGCAGGGCGGTCGATGCTGCCGCTCCCGTCTGGAACAGGTGGCTGCCTGCCGGGTGCGCGGCGACGAGCAGGGGGGTGAAGTAGATGCCCCCGGTCAGGTTGGTGACGGTCACCTCGATCTCGGCAGCCTGGGCCGCCAGCGGCGTCAGCAGGGCGGCCGCGGCCAGCCCCAGGAAACGGATGCGTCGCATCGTGTCGCTCCTTCGTTCGGTGTTCAGGAGCGAACAGGCTAGGGCAGCGGGCCCCGTCGAATCCTCCGGTGGCCGCTACGATTGCATCACAAAAGTGTCACGGTCGGCCGGCACGGTAGCGTGCAATGGCGGCGGCCAGGTCGGCGCGCTGCTCGCAGCCCGCCGGGCAGAGCGCCGCCAGATCCGCCAGGTGCTTTTCGGCACTGGCGAAATCCCCCGCCGCAAGAAAGGCCTCCCCGACGTACTCGTGGGCGCCACGGTGGGACGGGTCGATCGCGAGGGCCCGCCGGTAGGCCACGAAGGCCGCCTCGAGGGCCCCGGCCTTGCGGCGCGAGAATCCGAGCCAGTTCCAGGCGTCGGCATCCTCCGGCTCCCGCCGGGTGTAGCGCTCTAGCAGCCCCGCCGCCCGCGGGTAGTCGCCCCGCTCGATCGCCTCGCGGGCCTGCTCGACGTCGCTACTGCGGCGCTCGTTTCGCGCGGGCTCGGAACCGCCCCCGCCATCGGCTGCCGCCTGACCCGCCAACGCGGTGATCAACGTGAAGACGACTCGCCCCAACAGTGCTTTCACGACCGGCCTCCGGCGCTCCGTGACGAAAGCGCCACGATAGCACCCGGGAAAGTGCCCCGGCCGCCTACAGCACGAAGCGGCCAGCCGCCTGCTTCAGTTCGTCCGACAGGCCGGTCAGGGTTTCGGCGGTGTCCCTCGTGCGGCTGGTGCCTTCGCTGTTGCGCTCGGCCATGCGCGCAATCTCCTCGACGTGGCGGGCGATCTGGTCGGTGGCGCTGCGCTGCTCCTCCATCGCCGCAGTGATGTCGCCCACGGCGGACACCACCTTCATCGTCTGGCTGTTGATCTCGTCGATCGTCTGGCCGGCCTCGCGGGCCAGCTGGACGCCCCGCTCGACCTTCTCGACACCGCCGTGCATGCTCTTGACGGCGTGCTCGCTGCCACTGTCCACGGCGGCGATCATGTCCCCGATCTCTCGGGTCGCGGTCGCGGTCCGTTCGGCGAGCTTGCGCACCTCGTCGGCGACCACCGCGAAACCCCGCCCCTGTTCGCCGGCCCGGGCCGCCTCGATGGCGGCATTGAGGGCCAGCAGGTTGGTCTGGTCGGCCAGTTCGTCGATCACGCCGACGATGCTGCGGATCTCGGCCGACTTGCGGCCCAGCTCCTCGATCACCGTGGACGAGGACTGCACCGCCTCGGCGATATTGCCCACCTCGCCGACCACGCCGCCGATCACCGAGCGGCCCTTTTCGGTCGCTGCGCCCGCCTCATCGGTAAAGTCGCGGGCCTGGCGCGCGTTGTCGGCCACCTGGCTGACGCTGACGGCCATCTCCTCGATCGCCGCCGCGATGGTCGAGGCCGCCTCGCTCTGCTGCTGGGAGCTGCCGGAGATGGTTGTCGAATCGCTGCGGAGCTGCTGCGAACACTCCGACACCCGCTGCGACAGCTCGAGCAGCTCGCGGACCAGCTTGGTCAGCGACTTGCGGGCCGAGTCGTACTCGTAGCCCAGCCAGGCGAAGTCATCCCGCCCGGTGAGGTTGAGCTTGCACGTCAGATCCCCCTTGGCGAGGCGGTGCAGGCCACCGACCAGGGTCTCGGTGCGGCGCGCGAAGTGGCGCCCGAAGGCGTAGGCCACGGCGAGCATGACGATGGCCGTTCCGCCCAGTTCGACCAGTGGCAGGAAGTTCCCTTCACCGAGGTGGGCAAGGCCCCCCGTCAGAACCAGCACGATCGCCTCGAGGGCGATGGCAAAGATCGCGAACGCCATGAAGGCGTTGCGTATACTGAGTCTCTCCATTTTTGTTCTCCAATGATGGGTGCGGCCGACTCTCGGGGCGGCTTCTCTCCCTTCTCGGCGCTCCGCCAGGGAAACTTGAACCGATGAGACGAACGGATCTGCGTCGCGGCCCACCGGTACAACGCCGGATGGCACTCCCCCTGGTCGCCGCCAGCCTGCTCTCGGGCTGCATCTTCGTGCCCCGGACCACCCTGGTCTACGACGAGGACTGCCACATCGAAGCGCGCGAGATGATCCTCGAGATGCAGCAGGTAGGCGCCTTCGTCGGCTGTCGTGGTGAGGGCTGCGCAGCGATCCTGGCCGGCGCCGGCGTGGTCGCCGCAGCCAGCGCGGTGGTGTCCGGCAGCATCGTCATCGCCGGCAACATCGTGTACTGGTTCGAGAAGCAGGGCGCCTGCCAGCGCCACCCGGAACCCCCGCCCCTGCCCGAAACCCCACCCTCACCGGAATCCGTCACCCAATAGGCCTCGGGCCCCTCCGCCCGCGCTCAACGCCGGCGGAAGCGGAACTCACCGGCGAGCGCCGGGTGCTTGCCCCGTCGTCCGGCGTAGGCCTGGCGCATCCGTTCGAGGTCGCTGTCGGGGTCGTCCGATACCGTGATGACGTCGGCGATGCCCAGGGTCCGGCTGCCATAGTCGATGTAGCCGAGGGCCACCGGCACGCCGGCACGGCGCGCGATCCGGTGAAAGCCGGACTTGAGCCCGTCCACGTGGCGCCGCGTGCCCTCCGGCGAGATCGCCAGCACCAGCTGGTCGCGGCGGGCAAACTCGTCCGCCATGCGCTCCACGAAATCACCGGCCGCGCCACGGTCCACGGGAATCCCGCCCAGGCGAACCATCAGCTTGTGCAGGGGCCAGCGGAAGAGGGTGTGCTTGCCGACCCAGCTCACCGGCCAGCCGGAACCGAAGCGGGCCAGCAGCCCGAGGGGGAAATCCCAGTTCGAGGTGTGCGGGTAGAACACCAGCACCAGCTTGTCGGCGGGCAGCGGGGGCAGGTCGAGCCGCCAGCCGCAGGCATGAAGAAGGCGGACTGCCAGTCTGGCAGCCCGCCCGGTCGATGCGCGATGGGGGGTCGGGGCATTCACCGCGCCAGTCTCGCCCACCCCTGCCCGGCTGTCACCCTGCGCCGCAGCAGGCGGGCGGCCCCGCGGTCAGCGAGCGGCGGCCCTGGCCTGATCGAGCCAGCCGTTCCAGACATCCTGGTGGCCGCGGATCCAGGCATCGACGTGGCGCGCGATGTCGGCCGGCTTGTTCTCACCGTCGCGCATGCGCAGGTTCTGGGCGCTGATGTCGTTGTTGGACAGGCGCATCACGGCGAACAGCTTGGCCGCTGCCGGGTTCGCCTCGGCAAAGGCCCGGTTGGCGACGATATGCTGGTTGTTGGCCTGGAAGCCGTAGTTGGCGCCGTCGGGCAGCGCGGTATCCACGTCCTTGCGCTCGCCAGGCAGGGCCGAGAACGGCACCTGCAGCCAGGTCACGTCCTTGTTCGGCACCAGCACACCGCTGACCCAGTACGGCGTCCATGTGTAGTAGAAGACCGGCTCGCCCTGGCGATAGCGGGCGATGGTGTCAGCGATGATCGCGGCGTACGAACCCTGCTTGTGGGTCACGCTGTCGCGCAGCTTGTAGGCGTCGAGGTGGTGCTCGATGACCTTCTCACAGCCCCAGCCCGGGTTGCAGCCGGCCAGGTCGGCCTTGCCGTCACCGTCGGCGTCGAACAGCTTGGCGATCTTCGGGTCCTTGAGCTGCGAGACGTCCTTGATGCCGTACTTGTCGGCCGTCTTCTTGTCGATCAGGTAGCCCTGCAGCGCGCCGGCCGAGTAGGTGCCCTCGCGATACAGCTTGGCGTCGCCGCCCGCCTTCTTGTAGAAATCCACGTGCAGCGGGTTCCAGTGGTCGGCCATGAAGGTCGCGTCGCCATTGCCGATCGCCACGTGGCCGGCGGCGTATTCGATCTCCTTGATGTCCTTGACGTCGTAGCCGAGGGCCTCGAGTCCACGCATCACCAGCATCGTCTGGAAGGTCTCCTCGGCGATCGAGCTCTTGATCGGCTGTACCGTGACACCCTTGCCCGGCATGTCGGCGGCACCCGCCGCCGCGGCCCCGAAGGCCAGTGTCAGTGCGGCCGCTCCGGCGGCCATCAGGTTCCTGTATCCCATCGTCTTCTCCTCTCTCGGTGATGTTCAGTCGCCGCCGCGCCGGAACTGCCGGCGCAGGGCCCCCAGCGGCCCGCTGTCCAGCCAGCGGCCGCGACCCCGGCCGCTGCTGGCCATGGCCTGGGTGATTCGGTCGAGCATGATGGCGAGGATCACGATGCCGACCCCGCCAATCGTCGCCAGCCCCATGTCCAGCCGGCCGATGCCGCGCAGCACCATCTGGCCGAGGCCACCCACGGCGATCATCGAGGCGATCACCACCATCGAAAGGGCCAGCATCAGGGTCTGGTTGATGCCGGCCATGATCGTCGGCATCGCCAGCGGCAGCTGGACCTTGGTCAGCAACTGCCATGGCGAGGCGCCGAAGGCCCGCGAGGCCTCGATCAGGTCCGGTCGCACCTGGCGGATGCCGAGGTTGGTCAGGCGGATCAGCGGCGGCAGCGCAAAGACGATCGTCACCACCACGCCGGGCACGTTGCCGATGCCGAAGAGCATCACCACCGGCACCAGGTACACGAAGGCGGGCGTCGTCTGCATGGCGTCGAGGGCCGGTCGGATGCCCGCCTCGAGCCGGTCGCTGCGCGCCATCGCGATGCCCAGCGGCAAACCGATGACGAGGCAGAAGGCCACCGAGGTGATAACCAGCGCCAGGGTCACCATGGCCTCGTCCCACGCGCCGATCAGGCCCACCATCACCAGCGAAAGAGCCGAGCCGATGGCCAGCCTCCGGCCGCCGAACTGCCACGCGACGAGCGCGATCAGGGCGATCATCAGGAACGCCGGCGTCGCCAGCAGGGCCTGCTCGATGCCATTGAGGGTGGCGTCGATCGGTACGCGCACCGCCTGGAACGCGGGACGGAAGTTGTCGACGACCCAGGACAGGCCGCTGTCCACCCAGCGATCGAGCGGAATCAACGCCTCGCGGAACGGATGCATCGGGTCGAAGGCCGGCTCCGGGGCCGCCGGGGCGGCCTGGCCGAGCCAGTCGCCGGCCGGATCGGGCGCCGCTTCGCCACCCCCCCCCCACGGGTTGGCCGGCGCGCTGGCGGGCGCTTCCCCCGGCCCGTCGGTGGCCGGACCGCTCGGTGCCGCCCAGGGATTGGCCGCGGTATCCTGGTCGCTCATGGCTGTGCCTCCGTGCCGTTCTGGTGGAGGAACTCGAGCACCATGTTGCGCGTCACGGTGCCCAGATAGTGGTCGGCCTCATCGACCACCGGCAGCCCGTACGGGTGCTGGGTGAGCGGCTCGTAGAGTTCGCTGATCGGGGCATCGGCGGCGACCCGGTGAAGGTCCGGCAAGAACGCGTCGCGCAGCTTCGCCGATTGGGAGGCCCGCGACGCGGTGGCCAGGGAATCCACCGACACCACACCCATCAGGGTCTGGTCGGGGCTGACCACGTAGCCGAAATCGCGGTCATGCTTGCGCAACCGCTCGAGGGCACTGCGCACGCCCATGCCGGCATGATCGATCAGGTTGACCTGGGTCTTTCGCGCCAGGTCGCGGGCCGAAAGGATCCGCGTCGCATCGACCCCGCGGAAGAAGGAGCGGACATAGTCGTTGGCGGGATTGCGCAGGATCTCCTCGGCCGTGCCGACCTGCACCACGTTGCCCCCCTCCATGATCGCGATGCGGTCGCCGATGCGGATCGCCTCGTCGAGGTCGTGGGAGATGAAGATGATGGTGCGCCGGTGGGCCGCCTGCAGCTTGACCAGCTCGTCCTGCATTTCGGTCCGGATCAGCGGATCGAGGGCCGAAAAGGCCTCGTCCATCAGCAGCACCTCGGGGTCGGAGGCCAGCGCGCGGGCCAGGCCGACCCGCTGCTGCATGCCGCCGGAGAGCTCGTCCGGGTAGCTGTTGGCCCACTGGGCCAGGCCCACCTGCGCCAGCGCAGCCTGGGCCCGCTCATGCCGCACGCCCTCTTGCTCGCCCGCCAGCATCAGGCCGAAGGCGGTGTTGTCGAGCACCGTCAGGTGCGGCATCAGCGCAAAGGACTGGAACACCATGCTCATCTGGCGCCGGCGCAGCTCACGCAGCGCCTCGTCGCTCATCGATGCGATGTCGGTGCCGTCGAACAGCACCTGGCCGGCGGTCGGCTCGATCAGCCGGTTGAGCAGCCGCACCAGGGTCGACTTACCCGACCCGGACAGGCCCATCACCACGAAGATCTCGCCTTCGAAGACCTCGAAGCTGGCGTTGTTCACCCCAAGCGTCTGGCCGGTCCGTTCGAAGATCTCGTTCTTGTCGACACCCTCGGCGACCAGCGCCATCGCTCGCTCGGGGCGATCCCCGAACACCTTGTACAGATTCTCTACGACCAGCTTTGGCTGCATCCGGTCCTGGGGCTCCCTCTCCTGGATTACCGACACGTCGGACGACGCGCCAATCCCGAATTGTACCGCGATTGTATTTGGACAAATTCTTCATCTGCCCTTGACACGGCTTTTCCTTCCGCGATCGCAGACACGGATCAAGGATGGGGCGACGCGGTATACTCGGCGCGCTGGCGCTGCGCATGCCCATCGGGCGTCTCGCTGCCCCGCCAGAATATCGACCGGCCAGCCAACATCTCCCCACCCGGACCGCTCCATGGACGCCCTGAAACTGATTCGCGATTTCGTCAGCTCCCACTCCGACATCGACCCGGAAACCGTCGTACCGG
Organism: Rhodocyclaceae bacterium; assembly: GCA_020445665.1. Classification (GTDB taxonomy): domain Bacteria; phylum Pseudomonadota; class Gammaproteobacteria; order Burkholderiales; family Rhodocyclaceae; genus Cognatazoarcus. The sequence continues at coordinate 20,008 of JAGRGD010000194.1, read as the reverse complement.
AGGCCGTCCTCGCAGACATCGGCATCGATTCGCTGATGCTGCTCGAGGTGATGTTCGAGTACGAGGAGAAGACCGGCGTCAAGCTGCCCGACGACCTGCCCACCCCCACCACGGTCCAGGAACTGATGGACCAGCTCGAGAAGCTCGCGCCGGACGCCGCTCCGTGAATCAGCCGCCCCGCCGCGTCGCTGTCACCGGCCTCGGTGTCGTCAGCCCGTGGGGCTCGGACGTTGCCGACTTCTTCGCCCGCCTGATGGCCGGCGAGTCGGCCGTCTATCACTACCAGACCGACGAAGGCCACCTTTCCATGTCGATGCCGGCGGTCCATTGCCCCGGCTTCGACGCCCAGGCCGAGGTCGGGCGCGCGGCCGCGACCATGGACCGCTCCGCTCAGATGAGCTTCGCCGCCTGTCGCCAGGCCTGGCAGCAGTCGGGCCGGGCGATCCCCGAGACCGCCGATCGCCGCGCGGCGATGTACTGGGGCACCGCCCTGGCCGGCACCCTGACCTACGAGCAGGGCTACCGGGAGATGCTGCTGAAGGGACGCGAGCGGGTGCCGCCCCTGTCGCTGATCCTCGGCATGAACAACGCGGCTGCCTCCCACCTGGCGATCCATTTCAAGCTCGGCGGGCCCTGCCTGACCTACACCATCGCCTGCGCCTCGGCGGCCGCGGCGATTGGCGAGGCCTGGCAGGCGATCCGCGACGGCCGCACCGACGTGGCCCTGACCGGCGGCGCCGACAGCCCGATGTCGCTGGCGGTGGTGCGCGCCTGGGAGGCCCTGCGGGTGCTGGCCCCGGTCGGAAAGCGGGGCGCCGAGGCCGCCTGCCGACCGTTCAGCGCCGACCGCGCCGGGCTGGTGCTGGCCGAAGGCGCCGCGGCGCTGGTCCTCGAGGAGTGGGAGCACGCCCGCGCCCGCGGCGCGACGATCCTGGCCGAGTTGGCCGGCTATGGCAGCAGCTGCGACGCCAGCCACCTGGTCAAGCCCTCGCCCGACGGCCAGTACGCCGCCATGAGCCAGGCCCTCGAGCTGGCCGGCCTGTCGCCGGACGAGGTGGACTACGTCAATGCCCACGGCACCGCCACGCGCGAAGGCGACCCGATCGAGGTCGAGGCGATCCGCCGCCTGTACGGCGACCGCGCGGCCGAGCTGCCGGTCAGCGCCACCAAGTCCATGCACGGCCACCTGATGGGCGCGACCGGCGCGACCGAAGCCCTGATCTGCGTCGAGGCGCTGCGCCAGGGTGCTATTCCGCCCACCGCCCACCTCGACACCGTCGACCCGGCCTGCGAGGGCGTCGGCCATGTGCGCGACAGCGGGCTCCGCCGCCCGCTGCGCGCCTGCATGTCCAACTCCTTCGCCTTCGGCGGCACCAACTCGGTGCTGGTTTTCCGCCACGCCCCGGTCTAGGGTCCGTGGCAAGCGCCACTTCTTGCCGGCGGCGCCAGACGATAAAATGGGCGCCGCCCCAACCAACTGATTTTGCAGGCTGCCCGGCAGGCTAAAGATGCCGCCGGCCTTGCCGTTCGAGAGAGCATGACCGACACCCCCGCCACCGACGCGCTGCGACTGGAAGTCGCCGAACAGATCGTCAGCGCCCTCAACCTCGACGTCACCGCCCAGGAAATCGAGCCCGACGCACCGCTCTACGGCGATGGCCTGGGCCTGGACTCCATCGACATCCTGGAGGTCGCCCTCGTCCTGTCGAAGCGCTACGGCTTCACGCTGCGCTCCGACAACGAGGACAACGTCCGCATCTTCGCCTCGCTGGCGAGCCTCGCGGACTACGTGGCGACCCACCGCAGCCAATGAAGCTGAGGCCCGCCACGGCGTTTCGTGTCCTCGCCATCGTGGCGGTGGCGGGCCTGTACTACTGGCTGTCCCATGTCGTGACTGCCGCCGACCGGCCCAGCACGGCCGGTGCCCTGCTGGCTCTGGGGCCGTACATGGCGGTTGCCCTGGCCATGGCCTGGCGCGCCCGGCGACGCACCCTGGCCCTCACCGCCTGGCTGCTCGTGGCACTGTTGCTGGCGAGCCAGCGAGCCCTGCTCGCCGACAACTTCGCGTGGATCTACCTGATTCAGCACGCCGGCACCTTCACGCTGCTGGCGATCGGCTTCGGGCGCACCCTCGGCGACGGCGCCGTACCGATGATCTCGGGCTTCGCCGAGCGGGTGCATGGTTCATTGCCGCCCGCGCTGGCGCACTACACCCGCGGCGCAACCGTGGCGTGGACCGCGTTCTTCGCCGCGATGGCCACCACCTCGCTGGGCCTCTTCCTCCTGGCACCGATCGGCTGGTGGTCGGCCTTCGCCAACCTCCTCACGCCCGGCCTGATCGGGGCGATGTTCCTGGCCGAGTTCGTCGTCCGCCAGCGCCTGCCGCAGGAATATCGCACCGGCCTGATTGCTTCGATCCGCGCCGTCGCGGCGCCGCGCGTCAAGCCGGCGGAAGCCTGCGACATGGCCCCCGCCAACCTCACCGCCCGCTGACGCGACACGCCCAACAGGTCGTCCCTTGCCACCAATACCGTTGCTCTCGCACCCGCTGCCCGACAGCCTCGTCGCCTGGCGCGACGGCCAGCCGGTCAGCCGCAACGCCTTCATGGCCCATGCCCGTGCACTCGCCGCGCAGATGCCCGAGGGTCGGCGGCACTATCTGGCCCACTGCGCCGACCGCTACCGCTTCGCGGTGACCCTCGCCGCCGGACTCACAAGCGGCCGCACCGGCCTCTTGCCCTCCACCTTCAATGCCACGGTCGCCAGCCAGCTCAAAGCCTTCGCCGAGGACGCCTTCGTGGTCACGGACGACCCGCGCCTCGCCACCGACCTGCCGCTGCTGATGTTCCCCGATGAGTCACCGGCGCCTGCCGACGACGAGCCGATCCCGGCGATCCCGGCAGACCATCCGGTCGCCTGGGTGTTCACCTCGGGCTCGACCGGCGACCCGGTACCCCATCGCAAGACCTGGGGCAAGCTGGTCGCCAACGTCCGGGCCGAGCGGGGCGAGCTCGGCCTCGCCGCCGACACCCCCTTCGCGGTGCTCGGCACGGTGCCACCGCAGCACATGTACGGCTTCGAGACGACGGTGCTGATGCCCCTGCTGTGTGGCGGGCAACTGGTTGCCGAGCGACCCTTCTTCCCGACCGAGATCACCGAGCGCCTCGCCGCGCTGCCGGCACCCCGCCTCCTCGTCACGACGCCCTTCCACCTCCGCAACCTGCTCGAGTCGGGTCAGGCGGTGCCGGCCGCAGACCGCGTCGTCTCGGCGACGGCCCCCCTCGACGTGGGCCTGGCGCGGCGCGCCGAAGCCGCCTTCGGCTGCCCCCTGCTCGAGATCTACGGCAGCACCGAGACCAGCCAGCTGGCGACCCGCCGCACCCTCGACGGACCCCAGTGGCGGCTCTTCCCGAATGTCTGCCTGAGCCAGCGCGACGACGCCTGCTGGGCCTCCGGCGGGCACGTGGAAGCCCCCATGCCGCTGGCCGACGTGATCGCGATCGACGGCCCCCGCGCCTTCCGCCTGTGCGGCCGCAACAGTGACCTGGTCAACGTCGCCGGCAAGCGCAGCTCGGTCGGCTATCTCAGTGCCCAGCTGCTGGCCGTCGAGGGGGTTCGTGACGGTGCCTTCTTCATGCCGGATACAGCCCCGGCGGACGACATCGGCCGCCCTGCGGCCCTGGCAGTGGCACCCGGCATGAGCGCCCGGCAGGTCCTCGCAGGCCTGCGCGAACGCATCGACCCGGTGTTCCTGCCGCGGCCGCTGATCCTCCTCGACCAGCTGCCGCGCAACGCCACCGGCAAGCTGCCTCGGGAAGTCTGCGACAGGCTCCTGTCCGAGCACCGGGAGGCCGCGCCGTGACGGTCCACCGGCGCATCTCGATGCCGGCCGACCACCCGGTCTTCGCCGGCCACTTCCCGGACCACCCGGTGGTGCCCGGGGCCTGGCTGCTCGACCGGGTCGTCGAAACCCTTGCCGAGGCCGGTGAAGCCGGGCCATGGCGCGTCGCCACGGCCAAGTTTCTGTCGCCGGCGGGCCCCGACGAGCACCTGGATCTCACCGTCTCGCCCCCCGCCGCCGGCGGCCTGCGGGCGTTCCGCATCGATTGCGGCGGGCGCACCATCGCCAGCGGCAGGATCGGCCCGCTGGAGGCCTGAGCGTGGCCCGCCCGGAGCCGACCGACACGGCCCGCGAGACCCCGTGGGTCCGCCAGCCGGAGCGCAGCAACCTCGCAACCCTGCGGCTGATGACCTGGATCTCGCTCACCTTCGGCCGCCCCGTCGGGCGCCTCGTGCTGCTCGGCATCAGCGCCTATTTCGTGGCCTTCGCGCCGAAGGCCCGGCGGGCCTCCCGCGACTACCTGCGCCGCGCCCTCGGCCGCGAGCCCGGCCTCGCCGACATCGCACGCCACGTCCACGCCTTCGCCTCGACGATCCACGACCGGGTCTACCTTCTTGCCGACCGCTTCGACCTGTTCGACATCGAGGTGGAGGGGGAGCCCCTGATGCACGATCTGCTCGGGCGGGGCGAGGGCGCCTTGCTGTTCGGCGCGCACCTGGGGAGCTTCGAGGTGGTCCGCGCCCTCGGACGCCGCCACCCGGGGCTGCGCATCGCGCTGACGATGTTCGAGGACAACGCGCGCAAGATCAAAGCCACCCTTGAGGCCATCAACCCCGCGGCACGGCCCGAGATCATCCCGCTCGGACAGGTGGACACCATGCTCCGGGTGCGGGACGCCCTCGAGGATGGCCAGTTCGTCGGCCTGCTCGCCGATCGCAGCCTCGACGCCGACGAAACACGGTCGGTGCCGCTCCTCGGCGACACCGCGCGCCTGCCCGTCGGCGCCTTCCGGATGGCCGCGATGCTGCGCCACCGGATCGTCTTCATGGCCGGCCTGTACCTCGGCGGCAACCGCTACCGGATCCGCTTCGTCGAGCTGGCCGACTTCTCGCAGGTCGAGCGCGGCGCCCGTGCCGCGGCAGTCGATACCGCGCTGCTGGCGTATGCTCGCGAACTGGAGCGGTGCTGCCGCGACGCCCCCGACAACTGGTTCAACTTCTACGATTTCTGGGCTCGCTCAGAGCCCACGGCAACATGATCCGACGCTGCCTCCGCCTTGTGCTCCTCGCCCTGCTGGCGAGTTCCGCCCACGCAACGGAACCGTGGACCCTCGACCTCCTGATGCAGCACCTGGCCGACCGATCGGGTGGCGCGGTCGACTTCGTCGAGCGCAAGTACCTCGCGATCCTCGACCAGCCGGTGGTCTCCAGCGGGCGCATGCGCTTCACGCCACCCGGCCGGCTCGAGCGCCAGACGGTCAGCCCCAAGCCCGAGACCATGGTCCTCGACGGAGACAACCTGAGCATCCGCCGCGACGGCCGCGAGCTCGACCTGCGCCTGCGCGACTACCCCGAGGCCGCCGCCTTCATCGACAGCATTCGCGGCACCCTCGCGGGTGACAGGGCCACCCTCGAGCGGCGCTTTCATCTCTCCCTCGCCGGCGACCGGGAGGCCTGGTCGCTCGACCTCCTGCCCAACGACGGCCACCTCGCCGAACTGGTCCTGCGCATCCACATCGAGGGGGAGGGCGGCCACATCCGCTCGATCGAGATCCTGCAGGGTGACGGCGACCGCTCGGTCATGACCCTGCGCCCCGCCGCCGGCCCGCCCGCATGAGCCGCCGCGCCCTGTTCATCGCGGTCTGGCTGCTGGTCGTCGCCCTGTGTGTCGGCAACGTCTTTCGCACCCGCTTCACGGCCGACCTGTCGGCCTTCCTGCCCAGTTCGCCGACCGAGGAGCAGGCCCTGCTGGTGGACCTGCTGCGCGACGGCATGGTCTCGCGCCTGCTGCTGGTGGGCATCCGCGGCGGGACTGCCGCCGAACGGGCGGCCGTCTCCAACGCGATGACCGGCGCGATGCGCCAGGACCCCCGCTTCCTGTCCGTCACCAACGGCGCCAGGGGCCACTCCGAGGCCGACCGCGCCTGGGTTTTCGACAACCGCTACCTGCTCAGTCCCGCGGTGGATGCCGAGCACTTCAGCGACGCCGGCCTGTACCACGCCATCAGCCACACCATGGATCTGCTGGCATCGTCCGCCGGCCTGATGATCAAGCCCCTGCTGGCCCGCGACCCCACCGCCGAAACCCTCGCCGTACTGGACAGCTTCACCGGTGGCAGCCAGCCCGCGCGACGAGACGGCGTCTGGGCCTCGGCCGACGGCGAGCGGGCCCTGCTGCTCGCCACCACCCGCGCGCCCGGCTCGGACACCGACGGCCAGGAGACCGCCATCGGCGCCATCCGCGACGCCTTCGTGGTCGCGCGGGAGAGTCACGGCTCCCGTGATCTGGCGCTGATGATGACCGGTCCGGGCGTCTTCGCGGTGGATGCCCGCGAGACCATCCGCAGCGAGATCACGCGCCTGTCGATGATCGGCGCGGCCCTGATCATCACGATGCTGCTCGTCATTTACCGCTCCCTCGCGGCACTGGCCCTCGGCCTCGCCCCGGTGGTGACCGGCGCGCTGGCCGGCATTCTCGCCGTCAGCCTGGCCTTCGGCGAGGTGCACGGCATCACGCTCGGCTTCGGCATCACGCTGATCGGCGAGGCCATCGACTACGCGATCTATTTCTTCGTCCAGGGCGCGGCGCGGGCGCGGGATGCCTTCTGGCGCACCATCCGCCTCGGCGTCGTCACCTCCCTGTGCGGCTTCGGCGCCCTGCTGCTGTCGGGCTTCCCGGGGCTCGCCCAGCTCGGCACCTACTCGATGGCGGGCCTCCTCGCGGCGGTCCTGACCACCCGCTTCGTGTTGCCGGCCCTGACCCCGGCGGGCTTTCGTGCCCGCGACGTGGCGCCCCTCGGACGCTGGCTGTCGCGCCCGATCCTGGCGATGACCCGCCTGCGCTGGCCCGCGGTGGCGGTGGCCCTCGCGGCCGCCACCCTGCTGTGGCAGCAACGCGACACCCTGTGGCACCACGAGCTGTCGGCCCTGAGTCCGATTCCGCTCGCTGCCCAGCAACTCGATGCCATGCTCCGCGCCGACCTGGGCGCGCCGGACACCCGCTTCCTGGTCGTCACCAGTGCGAGCAGCGCCGAGCACGCCCTGCAGCAGGCCGAGGCCCTGGCGCCAACCCTCGAGGGCCTGCAGGCGGAAGGACAGATCGCCGCCTACGACAGCCCTGCCCGCCTGCTGCCCAGCCTGCGCACCCAGCAGGGCCGCCGCGACGCCCTGCCGGCACCGGACCAGCTACGCCAGCGCCTCGCCCGGGCCACCGAGACCCTGCCGCTGAAGGCCGCACGCCTCGAGGGCTTCATCGAGGATGTCCAGGCCGCCCGCGAGCGCCCGCTGCTCTCCCCGGCGACCCTGGCCGGCACCGGCATCGGGCTGGGTCTGGAGGCCATGCTGATCCGCCAGGGGGACCACTGGCGGGCACTCCTCCCCCTCTCCAGCCCCCGCGGCGACCAGGGCATGCGCGACCTCGACGCCGAGCGGATCGGTCAGGCGGTTGCCACCGCCGACGTCCCCCAGACCGTCTTCATCGACCTGGCGAAGGAGTCCCAGCGCATGTACGCCACCTATCTGCGCGAGGCCTGGACCGCGGGCCTGGCCGGCGTCGCGGCGATCGTCGTGGTGCTGCTGGCGACCCTGCGCAGTCCGGCCCGGGTGCTGCGCCTGGTGCTGCCACTGACCGCGGCGGTGCTGGTGGTCACCGCCACCGTGGTGCTGTCCGGCGAGCACCTGACCCTGCTCCACCTGGTCGGCATGCTGCTGGTCGGCGCCGTCGGCTCGAACTACGCCCTGTTCTTCGTCACCGCCGACCCGGCCGAGGGTCTGCCCGAGCCGGAGACCCTCGCCTCGCTGCTGATCGCCAACCTGACGACCCTGTGCGGCTTCGGCGTGCTGGCCCTGTCCTCGGTGCCGGTCATGCACGCCATCGGCGTCATCGTCGGCCCCGGCGCGATGCTCGCCCTGTGCTTCTCGGCGATGTTCGCCGCCCGCCCGCGCCATGTCGTCGCCTGAGCTGGAGCGCCTCGCGCTCCCCCGCGATCCGGCCCGCCGCGCGCCTACCCTGCTGGTGATGCTGGCCGGCGCCTACGATGCGCCGCAACAGTTCCTCGAACACGGGCTTGCCACCGACTGCGCCGCCGCCGGGCTCGATGCCGACCTCAGCCTGCTGCGCACCGATCTGGCCGCGGTCGCCGACGGACGCCTGGTCCCTGCCCTTCACGACCAGGTGATCGCCCCCGCGCGCGAGGCCGGCTACCGCCACCTGATTCTCGGCGGCATCTCGATCGGCGCGATGATGGCCCTGCTGCACCAGGACGCCTTCCCCGGCAGCGCCGACGAATTGCTCACCCTCGCCACCTATCCGGGCAACCGGAGCCTGAGCGCACACGTCGCGGCGGCCGGGGGCATCGCCCGGTGGGATGCCTCGACGCTGGCCAACGACGAAGGTGAACTGCGCGCCTGGCGCGCGGTGCAGGGCCTGGGCCGCGCGGGCGCGCCACCCCTGTGGTTCGGCTACGGCGAGGACGACCGCTTCGCCGCCTCCCAGGCGATGATGGCTGCGGCGCTGCCGCCATCGCGGGTCCTGACCGCTGCAGGCGGCCATGACTGGCCCACCTGGGCCTGTCTGTGGCGGGCATGGCTGACCGCCCGCAGGGAGACCGCATGAATCCCCCCAGGCCCTGGCAGCCGACACCGCTGCTGCTGCTGACCGGCGCGGTGCACCTCGCGGTGCCTCTTGCCTGGCTGGCCTGGCCCGCCGCCTGGCTCACCTGGCTCATGGCGCTCGTCGCCAATCACGCGGCGCTGACCGCCGCCGGCCTGTGGCCGCGCAGCCGTCTGCTGGGGCCGAACCTGCTGCGCCTGCCCGCAGCCGCCCGGGCCCGCGGCGAGGTGGCGATCACGATCGACGATGGCCCCGACCCCGATCTGACGCCGCAGGTGCTCGACATCCTCGCCCGCCACGACGCCCACGCCAGCTTCTTCTGCATCGGCCGCCGGGCCGAGGCCGAGCCGGCGCTGATCGCCGAGATCGTGCACGGCGGCCACAGCATCGAGAACCACAGCCAGCATCACCGCCACAGCTTCTCGCTGATGGGACCGGCCGGCTTCCGCCGCGAGATCGCCGCCGCCCAGGCCACCCTCGGCCGCCTGTCGGGCACGCCGCCCCGCTTCTTCCGCGCCCCGGCTGGCCTCCGCAACCCGTTCCTGGAGCCGGTTCTGGCGGCCCAGGGTCTGCACCTGGCGAGCTGGACGCGGCGCGGCTTCGATACCCGGGTGGGCGACCCGGAGCAGGTTCTGGCACGCCTGCTCGACGGCCTTGCCGCCGGTGACATCCTGCTGCTCCATGACGGCCACGCCGCCCGGGACCCCAGCGGCCGGCCGGTGATCCTCGCCGTGCTGCCCCGCCTGCTCGAAGCCATCGATGCCGCGGGGCTCAAGGCCGTGAGCCTGCCCGAGGCCCACGCATGAGCCGCCGCTGGGTGCGGGAGCTCGCCCGCCAGGCCGCGCGCCGCTACGAGGCTGCCGGGCTCATGGCCCGCTACTTCGCCCGCGGCAAGCTCGCCGGCGATCCGATGTTCCGCGCGCTCCTGTCGCCGGCGATGCTGCCCGACCGCGCCCGCGTCCTCGACCTGGGCTGCGGCGCCGGCCTGCTCGCCGCCTGGCTCACAGCGGCCGTCGATCGCCATGCCCGCGGTGATTGGCCCCTCGAAGCGCCACCGCCCCGGCCGACCAGCTACACCGGGGTCGAACTGATGTCCCGCGACGTCGCGCTGGCGCGCCTCGCCATCGCCGGCTGGCCGGAAGCCCGGATCGAGCAGTGGGACCTGCGCGACGCGGCGCTCCCCCCATCGGACGTGATCCTGCTTCTCGATGTCCTGCACTACCTGGAGCCAGCCAGCCAGGAAGCCCTGCTGACCCGTGTCGCGCGTGCCCTGAGCCCGGCCGGCCAGCTGGTGCTGCGGGTCGGCGATGCCGGGGCCGGTGGCCGCTTTCGCTACACGATGGCCGTGGACCGTCTCGTCTGCCGCCTGCGGGGGCTTGCCCTCCCGGCCCTGCACGGCCGCTCGCTGCCCGACTGGCTGGTGATGCTCGACCAGCTCGGCTTCGCCGTCGAGACCCACGCCATGAGCGAGGGCACACCGTTTGCCAACGTCCTGCTGGTGGCCAGACACGCTTGAGGGGGCGACGCCTTTGCTAGAATCGACGCCGGAATCTGCCCGACACCACCCGTGACCCCCATCCTGCTCTCCCGCCTGACGGCCGCCAGTTGCATCGGGACCGGCCTCGCCGCGACCCGCGCCGCGCTGCGCGCCGGCCGCAGCGGCCTGGCGCCCTGCCGCTTCGAGGACGCGACCCTCGACTGCTGGATCGGCGAGGTACCGGGCGTCGACGCGGTGGCGCTGCCGCCCGCCCTGTCCCGCTTCGACTGCCGCAACAACCGCCTCGCCCAGCTGGCCCTCGGGCAGGACGGCTTCGCCGACGCGGTGGCGGACGCGGCGCGTCGCTACGGTGCACACCGGGTCGCCGTCCTGCTCGGCACCAGCACTGCCGGCATCCTGAACACCGAGCACGCCTACCGGCGGCGCGACCCGGCCAGCGGCGCGCTGCCTGCCGACTTCGACTACCAGGGCAGCCACAACATCGCCTCGGTCAGCGACTTCGTCCGCCACGCCTGCCAGCTGGCAGGCCCGGCACTGGCGGTGTCGTCCGCCTGCTCTTCCAGCGCCAAGGTCTTTGCCACCGCGGCACGGATGATCGAGACGGGCGTAATCGACGCCGCCGTCGTCGGCGGGGTGGACTCCCTCTGCCTGACGACGCTCTACGGCTTCAATTCCCTCGAGCTGCTCTCGCCCGAACCCTGCCGGCCCTTCGACGCCGGGCGGCGGGGCATCTCGATCGGCGAGGCGGCCGCCTTCGCGCTGCTCGAGCGGACACCGGCCTCGCCCCCCGGCGATACGGTGCTGCTGACGGGCTATGGCGAATCGAGCGATGCCCACCACATGTCCTCGCCCCACCCGGAGGGCCACGGTGCGCGGCTCGCAATGGCGGCGGCCCTCGACCGCGCCGGCCTCGAGAGCGGACAGATCGACTACATCAACCTGCACGGCACCGCCACACCGAGCAACGACAGCGCCGAAGGGCGCGCCGTTGCGGACCTGTTCGGTCGCCGCGTACCCGCCAATTCGACCAAGGGCTACACCGGCCACGCCCTCGGCGCCGCCGGCGGGCTCGAGGCGGTGATCGCCGCGATCGCGCTGCAGGACGGCTTCATCCCGGCCAGCGCGGGCACGCGCACGGCCGACCCGGATATCGCCATCGACTACGCCAGCAACGCGCGGGAGCGCAGCCTGACCCACGTGCTCTCCAATTCCTTCGGCTTCGGCGGCACCAACGCCAGCCTGATCTTCAGCCGGAGCGCGCCATGAGCGAACTCGCCGCCTGGGTCGAAGGCATCGCACTGATCGGACCGGGCTTGCCCGGCTGGGCGGCGGCACGCCCCGTGCTGGCGGGCGAGGCGCGTCTGGTCGTGGCCGCCACCGAGGTGCCGAAGCTGACCGTCCTGCCCCCCGCCGAGCGGCGTCGGGTCGGGCCGGTCGTGCGCCTCGCCCTGGCCACCGGCCTGGCCGCCTGCGAAGCCGCTGGCGCCGACCCCTCAACCCTGCCGACGGTCTTCTGCTCGGCAGGCGGCGACGGCGCCAACTGCCACGCCATCTGCGAGACCCTCGCCTCCGACGACCGCCTGATCTCGCCGATCCGTTTCCACAACTCGGTCAATAACGCGGCCTCGGGCTACTGGGGCATCGCCACCGGCGCGATGGCCCCGTCGGCCATCGTCGCGGCCTTCGACGGCAGCTTCGCGATGGGTCTGCTCGAAGCCCTGGCCCAGCTGGCGAGCTCGCTGGAGGCCGGCGAGCGCCTGCTGCTCATCAGCCACGACGTGCCGTATCCGGCGCCCCTCAACGCCGCCCGGCCGATGCTCGACGCCTGCGGTATCGGCCTGGTCCTGGCGCGCCACCGGACCGACCGGGCCGTGGCGCGGCTGGTGGCGCACCTGACTGACAACGCGGCGCCAGGGACCCTCGCCGAACCCCTCGAATCGATCCGCCTCGGCACCCCGACAGGCCGGGCATTGCCGCTGATGCGTGCGCTCGCCATCGGTGCTGGCGGCGACTGCGTGCTCGAGATCCACGAGTCCCTGTCTCTCTCGGTCACGGCAGTTCCCACGTGATGTACGACCAGGCCTGGCTGCGCGACCACCTGCCCCACCGAGGGGAGATGTGCCTGCTCGACGAGGTCGAGGCCTGCGATGGAGACCTCATCCGCTGCCGTGCCACCAGCCACCGGGACCCCAGCAATCCCCTGCGCCACGCCGGCCGGCTCGGTATCGCCGCCGGCATCGAGTATGCCGCCCAGGCCATGGCCGCCCACGGCGCGATGCTGACGCCGGCTGGCGGGCGGCCCCGGCTCGGCTATATCGCCAGCGTGCGCGGCGTCGAGCTGCTCGCCGGGCGGCTCGATGTCGCCGCCGACCTGCAGGTGCGCGCCGAGCGGATCTCCGGCGACGATCAGACCGTGCTGTACGCCTTCGAGGTCGCCGCCGAGGACGTCCCCCTGCTGCGCGGCCGCGCCACGGTGGTGCTGCGGGCCGAGGTGGCAGCGTGAGCCGGCGCGCCCTCGTGACCGGTGGCAGCGGCGGCATCGGTGCCGCGATCTGCCGGCGACTGGCAGCCGACGGCTTCTCGGTGGTGGTGCATGCCAATTCCCATGGGGACCGCGCCGAGGCCCTCGCCGAGGTCATCCGCGCAGGCGGCGGTTCGGCCAGCGCGCTGGCCTTCGACCTGGCCGACGCCGAGGCCTGTGCCGCGGCCACCGCGGCGCTCCTCGAGGACGGCCCGATCCAGGTCCTGGTGAACAATGCCGGCATCCACGACGACGCGGTCTTTCCGGGCATGAGCGAAGCCCAGTGGTCACGGGTTGTCGATGTGAACCTGAACGGCTTCTACCGGGTCACCCAGCCCCTGCTGCTGCCGATGATCCGCACCCGCTGGGGTCGCATCATCAGCATCACCTCGGTTGCCGCGGTGATGGGCAACCGCGGCCAGGTGAACTACGCCGCCGCCAAGGGCGCCCTCCATGCGGCCACCCGCGCCCTTTCCCTGGAGGTGGCGGCGCGGGGCATCACGGTCAACGCGGTCGCGCCCGGCATCATCGAGACCGCCATGAGCGAGGGCCAGTTCGACCCGAAGCAGATGGCTCAGCTGGTGCCGATGAAACGCAGCGGCCGACCGGAAGAGGTGGCGGACCTGGTCGGCTTTCTGGCCTCGGAGCAGGCCGCCTACATCAGCGGCCAGGTCATCTCGATCAACGGCGGAATGGCGTAGCAGCCGTGCCCGGACCCATCCTGCGCGTGTGGGATCGCGTCCGGCCCCTGCTGCCCCTCAAGGCGGTCGGCATCACCGCCTTCATGACGACCTTCTTCGTCGCCTACTTCCATCTCCTCAACCACCCTCTGTGGCCGGTGACGGAGATGCCGGTGACCGCGATCGATCACTGGATCCCGTTCCTGCCCGCGTCACTGCCCGCCTACCTGAGCCTGTGGGTGTATGTGAGCCTGCCGCCGAGCCTGATTGTCGACCGGCGTGAGCTGGACCGTTACGGGATCGTGATCGGCGGTGTGTGCCTGGCCGGACTCGCCTGCTTCCTGCTCTGGCCGACCGCGGTGCCCCGCTTCCCCCTCGACTGGCAGGACTTCCCCGGCTCGGCGGTGCTGCAGGGCATCGACAAGGCCGGCAACGCCTGCCCCTCCCTCCACGTGGCCACCGCCGCCTTCTCCGCCGTGTGGCTGCACCGCATCCTTTGCCAGATGGGCGAGGGCCGCATCGCCAAGGGCGTCAATATGGCCTGGGGCATCGCCATCATCCTGTCCACGATCACGACCCGTCAGCACGTCTTTCTCGACCTCGTGGCGGGCGTCGCGCTGGGCCTTGCCGGCGTCGCGCTGCTCGCCGCCTGGCAGCGCCGGGCCGACTCAGGGCGCGCGTAGGCGCCGCGCCAGCAGCCACGGCAGGCGCAGGCCGAAGCCGACCATCAGGCGGATGTGCATCCAGGTCAGCAGGACGTTGTCGCGCAGGTAGTTGAAGTGGGATACACCGCCCTCGTCGGCCTGCAGGTAGCGCACCGGGGCCGGCAGGTTGACCGGTGTAACGCCCCGCCACGCGAGGCGCACGACCGCCTCCGGGTCGAAGTCGAAGCGGCGCATCCAGCGCTGGCCACGCATGACCTGACGCAGGGCCTCGACCGGATAGACGCGGAATCCGTACAGCGAATCCCCGATGCCGGCGCCAAGGGTCTCGAGATTGGCCCACCAGTTGGAGATCTTCCGGCCGCGCACGCGGATCGCTGGCGCGCTGTCGTCGAACACCGGCTTGCCGAGGATCATGCTGCCGGGCGCCTGCGCAGAAGCGGCCATGAAGTCCGGGATCAGCGCCGCCGGGTGCTGGCCGTCGGAGTCCATGGTCAGGACATGGCTGAACCCGCAGCGGACGGCTTCGTCGAGGCCGGCAAGCACCGCCGCGCCCTTGCCGCGATTCTCCGGCAGGCGGATCACCCGCAAGCCCTCGTCCCCGGCTGCCAGCGCCGCCAGGCGGTCGCCGGTGCCATCGGTGCTGCCATCGACGACGACCCAAACCGGTGTCCAGCGGGCGCGCGCCTCCGCCACCGTCTCGAACACCTTCTCGCCCGGGTTGAAACTGGGGATCAGCACCAGATGACTGGCAGACGGATTCATGCCTGGCTCGCCGGCGCCGCCGGTGGTTTCATGTCGGAGGCCCGCATCGCCCCGGCGAGATAGGTCTCGAGCCGGTGGGTGAGGGCCTCGTGATCGGTGTCCGGCGCGAAGCGCTCTCCGAGCCGCAGGCGGTAGCGGATCGGCATGTCCGGCCGGCGGAACAGGGGCCAGCCCTTGGCGAGATAGGCCGAGTCGGTCTCGATCAGGACGGTCTGGATCGGCACCCCCGAGCGCCCCGAGATGATCGCGGCACTCGGCAGGCAGGGGTTGATCGGGTCGTTTACGGTCCGCGTGCCTTCGGGAAACAGCAGCAGCTGGCCACCCTTCTCCAGCTCGGTCACCGACGAGAGCACCATCGCCAGGGTCGGTTCGTTGCGGATGTAGCCCGCCAGACGGGCAGCGGCGCCGAGAAAGATGTTGTTCATCAGCCCGGCCTTCATGATGCAGGCCACGTTCGGCAGGCAGGCGATCACCATCACCGCGTCGAGCAGACAAGGGTGGTTGGGGGCGATGATCAGCGGGCCCTCGTCGGCCAGGCCGTCCAGGGCCGAGACATCGAAGCGGCACGCCCCGAGCAGGCTCAGCCAGCGCAGGTAGAGGGCGAAGCCGAAGCGGATCACCCGCCGTCCGACCCGCTGTCCGATCGCGGCCGGCAGCAGCAGGTGGAGCAGGGCAGCGAAGGGCAGCCAGACGAGGCACTCGAGGCCCAGGAAGCCGAGCCCCAGGTACAGGCACAGGTACTCCCGCGGGCGCGACAGGCGCTCACGCTCGCGCTCTGCACGGCCCGGCCCGGCCAGACCCTCACTCGGCATCGTCCACCAGGGTGGCCGACTCGCCGATGATCCAGGAGATCGCGACACCGGCAGCCCACATGTGGCGGCTCTGCACCAGCGGGCTGTCGGCGAAAGCCGCGCCACCGAGGCTGTCGTAGCGCGAGAAGAAGCCCAGCCAGAACCGCGGGAATCGCTTCGACAGCGCCACCACGAACTGGCTGCCGGCGTAACCGCCGGCGCTGGCGTAGGCCGGTCGGTCGGCGGTGGCGTACTCGGGCGCCACATCGTAGTAATAGGCGTTGTTGCGCCGGTCGGTGAAGATCGGCCCCGCCAGCAGGCCCAGCTTCCAGCCCTCGAAGCCGGCCGGATCGAACAGGTCCAGATTCAGGCGCGGGCTGAAGACCAGCCCGACGTCGCGCGGCTTGCCCCCGACACGGACGGCCCACCGCACGGGCAGGCGCAGGTCGAGGGAACGTCGGCCGTCGTCGCTGTGCCACAGGGTCAGGTCGAGCGAGGGCCCGAACTCGACGGTCGGTCGCAGGTCCGGCATGCCCCGGCGGGCCTTGTTGCCGTCGCTATCTACCGGCACCGATCCGGACAGGCTGAGGTTCAGCTCGAGACGCTCGCTGTCGAAGAAGACGCCGCGCAGGCCCTTGCGGTCGGAGCGCAGGAACTCACCCCGATAGACCACATAGGGCGTCGGCAGGAGGTAGGTCTGGCGCTCGTCGGAGCCCCGGTAGTCGGGGAAACTCACCGCCCCGACGCCGAGCCCGAACTCCCACAGGGGCTTCTGGTCTCCGGCCAGGGCCGGCATCGAGGCCAGGCACAGGCTCAGTACGAGGCAGACAGAACGCAGCTGGCAGAACACTAGACACTCTCCAGGGCAGATTCGCCGGTGGCCTCGATCTCCACCAGCAGGTCGCTGCGGCACACATCGGCCTCGACGACCACGCAGCGGGGCAGGCCACCGAGAGACTCGGTGATCACCGAGCACACGGTCTCGAGATCGCCGGCGCGGCGCAGGTAGATCGTGAAATCGAGCGCCTCGAGAGACGCCGGCATGCTCGGCGATGCCTGCACTGCTTCCGCCACCACCGAGCGCAGGTTGGCGAGGGTCTCCTGGGTCTGGGCCACCACGTCGTCCGGGTGCAGGGAGCGGTGGCCGACGATCGCCGCGGTGCCTGAGACGAACAGCAGCTCCCGTCCCGGCAGGCGCAGGATGCCGGCGCGCGAGAAGGTCGGGCTACGCTCGCCGTAGTCCCGCGGATAGTGGTAGGCGCTGACCTGGCGCGGATTCTCGAGCGGCAGGAAGTCGCCACGGGCCGCGAGGAAGGCGATCGACAGCGGACCCTCACGGGTGCCCAGCGCACAGGCCGCCGGCACATTGCCCACCAGGGGACGTCCACTGGCGGCAAAGGCCACCTGCCGACCGGCATTGAACTGGCGGTAGCGCTCCAGTCCGTGGGTCTCGCGGTTGATGTCCGGCAGGTAGTTCCAGGCCCGCGCGAGGGTGTCGAAACCCCGCGCGTCCAGGGTCGCGAAGATGTCCTGGTAGGCGCTGGTGGTCGCGTCCATCAGGCGTGACGGCAGGTCGTCGCCGAAGCTGGCCTCGTCGATGCGCACCTCGCCGAACAGCAGTGGGCCCGCCTCGCGCCAGCGCACCCGCCCGTGCTCGCCCGCAACGACAGGTTCGCCGCCCGCCGACAGGCACACCGCGAGTGGCGTCCCGGGGATCCGCTGGGGCGCCAGCACCGGCATCAGGTGCGGCGCGTGGTCGTGGCCCCGGCCAAAGGCCAGCCCACCGAGCAGCGACGGATCCTTGGCGGCAGCGGCGACCGGCGAGAGGGAAGCGATTGTGCGGCTCATGTCCCTGCCGACAGCCCGGTGTCGTCCATGGGCCGGATGTTGGCGCGGCGGCGACGCCAGGCTGCAAAGCTGCGCGGCAGGTAGCGCAGCGCCGTCAGGTAATAGATCACCTTGAAGACGCGCAAAGAATGCCAGATGGGTGTCTTGCCGTAGATATCGCCGGCGAGCACCGACAGCAGCGCCTCGCGCACGCGGAACATGTTGCGCGGCGCCATGAACAGGTCGCGCATGGTCGGCGAGGTGATGCGGTAGATGAACCAGGCGAACTCGCGCGGGCCGTGGCGGGCCATGCGGTCGAAGCGGGCGAGGGCCGCGCGCCGCCGCGATGGCGCGCGCAGCACGGTATCGATGGCGTCGGCGCCGCCGACCCCGCCCTGCATCGCCAGCATCACGCCGGAGGAAAAGACCGGATCGATGAACGCAAACGCATCGCCCAGCAGCAGGTAGTTGTCGCCGTGGGTGTGATCGTTGAGATACGAGAAGTTGCCGGTGGCCTCCACCTCATTGACCAGTTCTGCGTCTGCCAGCCGCTCACCGAGCGCCGGGCTCAGGGCGATGGTGTCGAGGAAGAACTCACGCAGCGGTTTGTTCCGCCGCTTCAGGTAGTAGGGCCAGACCGTCGCGCCGACGCTGGTGGTGCCGTCCCGCAGCGGGATGAACCAGAACCAGCCATGGTCGAACCAGAAGACCGTGATGTGACCCTCCTTCCGCCCGTCGAGACGCTTCGCGCCGCGGAAGTGACCGTACATGGCCGAACTGTTGTGCTTCGGGTTGCGCTGCTTCGATTTCAGCCGGTTGGCCATGAAGGTGTCGCGCCCGGAGGCATCGACCAGGAAGCGGGCTCGCCATATCTGTTCCCGCCCGTCCTCGTGCCGACCCGTCACCGACACCCCGCCCTCGACACCGCCGGAAACATCCGCGTCAACCACCCGGCAGCCCTCGATGACCTCGGCACCAAGCCGGCTGGCGTTGCGGATCAGCACCGCGTCGAACTCGGAACGGCGGACCTGATAGGCATGGGGCATCGATTTGTCCCAGGCGTCGGCAAACTCGAAGATCTGCCGGTGGTCGTGCCACGGAGAGACAAACTCCGCGCCCCGCTTCTCCATGCCGAGGGCGCG
Organism: Rhodocyclaceae bacterium; assembly: GCA_020445665.1. Classification (GTDB taxonomy): domain Bacteria; phylum Pseudomonadota; class Gammaproteobacteria; order Burkholderiales; family Rhodocyclaceae; genus Cognatazoarcus. The sequence goes on along the minus strand of JAGRGD010000194.1, from coordinate 1,451 downwards.
GATCTCGTCGCCGACCCCGAGCCGGTCGAAGATCGGCAGGTTGGCCGGCAGCAGGGACTCGCCGATGTGGAAACGCGGGTGGCGTGCCTTTTCGAGCAGGGTGACCCGGTGGCCCTTCTCGGCCAGCAGCGCGGCCGCGGTGGACCCTGCCGGCCCGCCGCCGATGACGATTACATCTCGATCGAATGCCATGCGTTCCGCCTGATCAGGCCATCCCGTTGCCGCGCATTTTAGTGGCTGTGCCGCGCAAACGCGAAGGCGTGCCCACCGGCAGGGGAAATCGGCGTCGCCTTATTCGATGCCCTGGCTGGCGAGGTACTCCTCGTAGCCACCGCGATAGTCGATGACCTGGTGGTCCTGGCGGATGTCGAGGATGCGTGTCGCCACCGACGAGACGAACTCGCGGTCGTGGGAGACGAAGAACAGGGTGCCGTTGAACTCGGCGAGGGCCGAGTTGAGGGACTCGATGGATTCCATGTCCAGGTGGTTGGTGGGCTCGTCCATCAGCAGCACATTGCGCCGCCACAGCATCAGCTTGCCGAACAGCATGCGGCCCTGCTCCCCGCCGGAGATCACATTGACCGGCTTGCGCACGTCATCGCCCTTGAAGAGCAGGCGGCCCAGGGTACCGCGCAACAGGGTCTCGGCGTCGTCGCCCTCGTAGCCGCCGGCGCGGACATAGCCGGCCACCCAGTCGGTGAGGGTCTCGGTGCCCTGGAACTCGGCCGAGTGGTCCTGGGCGTAATAGCCGAGCTTGGCCTTGTCGGCCCACTTGATGCTGCCCTTCTGCGGCTCGAGCTCTCCCATCAGCAACTTCATCAGCGTCGTCTTGCCGACCCCGTTCTCTCCGATCACCGCGATCTTGTCGCCCCCGTCGGCAGTGAAGTTGAATTGCTTGAACAGCAGCTCGTCTGCCTCGTAGCCGAAGCTGAGGTTCTCGATCTCGACCGCCTGACGGTGCAGCCGCTCCCGGTCGTCGTACTCGAAGCGGATGTACGGGTACTGGCGGCTGGAAGGCTTGAAGTCGTCGATCTTGATCTTGTCGATCTGCTTCATCCGGCTCGTGGCCTGACGGGCCTTGGACTTGTTGGCCGAGAAGCGGCGGACAAAGGCCTGTAGCTCGGCGACTCGCTCCTTGGCCTTCTGGTTGGCCGCCGCCTGGCGCTCACGGGCCTGGCTCGAGGCCTCGATGTAGTCGTCCCAGTTGCCCGGCCAGACCTGGATGCGACCGTAGTCGAGGTCGGCCATGTGGGTGCACACCTGGTTCAGGAAGTGGCGGTCGTGGGAGATCACGATCATCGTGCTGTTGCGCTCGTTCAGCACATTCTCGAGCCAGCGGATGGTGTTGATGTCGAGGTTGTTGGTCGGCTCATCGAGCAGCAGGATGTCCGGGTTGGCGAACAGCGCCTGGGCCAGCAGCACGCGCAGCTTCCAGCCCGGCGCGACTTCCT
>JAGRGD010000193.1 GCA_020445665.1 Rhodocyclaceae bacterium | reverse complement strand
CTTGGGCCGCATCGAGGCCATCGGCACGGGCCGCGTCCCATTTCCGGTTCCAGATCGCTGTCTGCCGCGCCACCGACCGGAACCCTGAACAGGCCACCAAGCCCAATCCGTCAACCCGAGCGGCCGCCTGCATCGCCAACCATGGCGCCGCGACGGCCGGCAACAACCAGACCTCGTGCTGCGGCGCGGCCGGCACCTGCACCAGATCGACTTCGGGCAGGGTCCACATCTCAGAGCCGCTCCGTGGGGTTCGCGCGAGTGAGCAGCACTCTACGATCGCGCGCGGAATCAGCCCAATTTCAAAACGCGACCTGTACGACGTTCGAGCGCTTCCAGGAGAAGGGTCCGGTGACGGAGATGACGACCGCCTGGACGGTGAGGCCAGGGGGGATGCCGTAGGCGCCCCAGAAGAACCCCCCCTGGGCGTCGGCCCAGAAATGGAAGGGGATGATGCCGGGTGCGGCCGCGAGGGTCTGGACGCTGTCCTGACCGACACCGAAGAGCGGACCGCTGCCGATGGGTTGGTAGAGCTGCTGCGAGAAGGCCATGAGGAATTCGGAGAGCGGGTCCAGATGATCGATGCCGATCTGGATGTTGCCGAAGCCGGAGGTGACGATCTGGAGTCGCGGCGTGTTGCCTGCGGCGGCGATGGCGGCGAGCACGGCGGCTTCGGCGTCGAGGCGGCCATGTCCGTAGTGGAGACTGTGGCCCAGCGCGTCGTAGTTCGCGGTTGCCGGCTGGATGTTGGCGGCCGTCGACTTGAGGATACCGGCAACCTGCGCACTGGTGAGTTCAGGCGCGGCGGACAGCATGAGGGCGGCGACGCCGGCCGCACAGGGGGCCGCAGCGGAGGTGCCGCCGAAGACCAGGGTCCAACCGTTGTTGGGCGTGGTGGTGTTGATGCCTCGAGAGCCGCCCGATGAGGGCGCCATGAGATCGAGAGCGGGGCCGAAATCGCTGTAGGACGCGCGCTGATCGAAGTTGGTTGACGCGCCGATGGCAATCGTGAAGGGGCTGCTGACGTAGGCGTCGCTGGCAACGCTCTCGTTGCCGTTCCCCGCCGCCCAGAAGATCGGGCAGCCGCGTCCGGCGCGGCCACTCGTGTGGCAGTAGACGAAGACCTGTTCGACGAGCTGCGGGAGCGGAAAAGGGACACCGTCGGGTCCCCAGGAATTCGTGATGACGTCGGCGCCGGCATCGACGGCCCAGGCGAAGCAGGCCGCCTCCTCGGTCGGCGTACCGAATCCCGCCCCCACGATGAGCTGGATGGGGAGCACCAGCGCCGCCGGCGCCATGCCGGCGATCAACGCGCCGTTCATCCCCTTGGCGGCAGCCACGCCCGCGCAACTCGTACCGTGCGTCCCGACATCGCTGCCGTGGCCGACGCCCGGCCCGGCCCAAGGGTTGAAGCCGAGGCTCTGGACGTTGAGATCGATGTGGTTCTCGTCGACCCCGGTGTCGATGACCGCGATGCGGGTGCCGCTGCCGAGCGACCAGTCCCAGGCGAGGGTCGCTCGGGTGTCGGCACCTACGAGTCCTCCTCCTTGTCCGGTGTTCTTCAGCTGCCAGAGGTTGCCGAAGAGCGGATCATTCGGGATGGTCTCTCGCGGAGCGAGCTTGCGCAGCCAGTCCGCATGGGCAAAGCGTACCTGCGGCCCAAGCGCGAGCCGGCGCGCGGCCAGCCAGGCATCATCGCCAGGGGTCACGCGAACGCGCATGGCATTGGGAAGGAAGCCGATGTCGGCGACCCAGTACAGGCCCTCGCTGCGCAGGGCGCTCTGGATCGCCGAGTGATCGAGAGTCGGTGCCCAGGCGACGACGAGTTCGTCCGTCAACAGATACCGCGCCACCTCGTCGTCCCGGCCATCCACGCCCCAGACGGCGTGAACCTCGTCCAGTCCCGGCAACCCTCGCAGGCCCTGGATCAGGGCCGTGGTTTGATCCGGATCGACGCGCACGACGGCGCGCCGTCGAAAGGGCAACTGGGCCTCGAGCGTCAGTCCGAGCTCACGCCGCTGCAAGACCGCTCGCAGGTGGTCCTCGTCCTGGTAGCGGAGACTCACGTGCCCCGGGACCGCCTCCAGGCGCAGGTCGCCGGGTTGGAATGCGAATCGGGACGAAGCCTCCTGGGCTCGGGCGGGGATCACGAGGAGGGCCATGGCGAGAACGAAGAAGTGTCTCATGGGCACGGTGGTCTCCGAGGGCGATCCTCGCAAGCTACCGGTCGG
>JAGRGD010000192.1 GCA_020445665.1 Rhodocyclaceae bacterium | reverse complement strand
GCCAACCAGCTGGTCCAGAAGAAGCTGGCCGACATGCTGACCGAGATCTCCCTGGGCCTGCAGGGCTGCCTGCGCCTGGGCCGGCTGAAGGACGAGGGCAGCGCGCCGGTCGAGCTGACCTCGATCATGAAGCGCAATGCCTGCGGCAAGGCCCTGGACATCGCCCGCGTGGCGCGGGACATGCTCGGCGGCAACGGCATCTCCGACGAGTTCGGGGTGATCCGCCACGTGGTGAACCTCGAGGTGGTGAACACCTACGAGGGCACCCATGACATCCATGCGCTGATCGTCGGGCGGGCGATCACCGGGCTGCAGGCCTTCGTCAACTGATGGGCGCGCTGTCGGGCCTCCGGGTCCTCGACCTGTCGCGCATCCTGGCCGGGCCGTGGGCCGCGCAGATCCTGGGCGACCTGGGGGCCGACGTGGTCAAGGTGGAGCGCCCCGGCGCTGGCGACGACACCCGCCACTGGGGCCCGCCCTGGCTCAAGGATGGCGAAGGCCGCGACACCGACACCGCGGCCTATTTCCTGTGCGCCAACCGCAACAAGCGCTCGCTCACCATCGACATCACGCGACCCGAGGGCCAGGCCCTGGTGCGGGACCTGGCCCGACGCGCCGATGTGCTGATCGAGAACTACAAGCTCGGCGGCCTGGCCCGCTACGGCCTCGACTACGCGGCCCTGAAGGGGGACAACCCGAGGCTGGTGTACTGCTCGATCACCGGTTTCGGCCAGGACGGCCCCTACGCGGCGCGTGCCGGCTACGATTTCCTGATCCAGGGGCTGGGCGGCCTGATGAGCATTACCGGTCAGCCCGACGGCGTGCCCGGCGGCGGGCCGATAAAGGCCGGCGTGGCGCTGACCGACATCCTCACCGGCCTCTACGCGGCCAACGCGATTCAGGCGGCCCTTCACCACCGGACGCGCAGCGGCGCCGGGCAGTACATCGACATGGCGCTCCTCGACGTGCAGGTGGCGTGTCTGGCCAACCAGGCCATGAACTACCTGGTCAGCGGCGTGGCGCCCGCCCGGCTTGGCAATGCGCATCCCAACATCGTGCCGTACCAGGATTTCCCGACCGCGGATGGCTACATGATCCTGGCGGTGGGCAACGACAGCCAGTTCGTGCGCCTGTGCGCCGAACTCGGCGTGGCCGAGCTGGCCGCGGATCCGCGCTTCGCGACCAACCGCGCCCGCGTCGCCAACCGGGCGGCGCTGATCCCGGCCCTCAACCGGCAGACCGTGACGCGGACGACCGCCCAGTGGATCGAGACCCTGGAGGCGGTCGGTGTGCCCTGCGGTCTGATCAACGATCTGGCGGGCGTGTTTGCCGATCCGCAGGTCGTTGCGCGGGGCTTGCAGGTCGGTCAGATGGGGGAAGACGGCTGCGTGGTGCCCCAGGTCGCGAGCCCGATGCGGCTGTCGGCCTCACCGGTCGAGCACGCCGTGCCGCCGCCGGCGCTCGGTGCCGACAACGTGACGGTACTGGCCGACTGGCTCGGGATGGATGGGGAAACGGTCGCCGCCCTGGGGCGCGACGGGGTGATCTAGGGGCCGGTCAGGCCGCCTGGCACTCGGCGCGCCGCAGGCGCTCGGCCATGACCTTCATCAGGTCGACGGCGAACCGGGGGTGGCGCGCCACGATCTCCTCGAAGCGGGCCTGGTCGATGCGGGCCAGGTGGCAATCGGTCAGGGCCCGAACGCTCATCGGGCGCGGCTGATCCGGTTCGATCAGGGCCAGTTCGCCGACAAAGGCCCCCGGACCTGCCACCTCGATCGCCTGCCCCTGGACGAGCAACTCCGCCTGGCCCGTCACGAGCAGATAGGTCACATCCGCCGCTTCGCCCTCACTGAACAGGATCTCGTGTTCCGGCAGGCGGACGAGTCCGGTGGCGGCCGTGATCAGGTCTGCAAGCTCCATCGTCCGGGCTCTCCGAGTGTGTGGGGTGATGCCCCTTCTACGGGCCGCCGGAGCCGTCCCTTAAGGGTTAGATGAACTGCAATGTGGCAATGGCCCGGAAGGGCGCCAGTACGCAGGTCTGGCGGGGGTCGGACGCGGAAGAAATCGCGCCGCGCCCAGCGCCCGCTCAGATCGGCTTCTGGAGGAAGCGGGCCGTGCCGGCGGCCGGGTCGAGGGCATAGTCGGCGAAGCCGAAGCGGCGGTAGCTCGCCAGAGCGACGGTATTGTTGCCAAGCACCTCCAGCGTCAGCTTGCAGCAACCGCGCCGCCGCCCCTCGTCCTCGACGGCGGCAAGCAGCGCCTGACCGACGCCGCGGCCGCGCAGGTCCCGGTGCACGACGATGTCGTGGATGTTCAGCAGCGGGCGCGCAGCGAAGGTAGAGAAACCCTCGAAGGCATTGACGAGCCCTGCAGGTCGACCCTCGGCGTGGGCCAGGAAGGCGACAAAGTCGGTACGTGCGGCGAGACGCTCGATCAGGTGGGTTCGGGCATAGGTCGAGAGGGGCTGCCCGCCGCCCATCGGGTCGCAGGCGTAGTGATCCAGCAGCGTGAGCCAGGCGTCGGCCTGAGCCGGGTCGCCCAGGTCGAGGGGGCGCGTCGAAATGGTCATGGCCGGGATTGTCCCACGGCGACGCGAGCGCGCCGAATCCGGCCCAGTGGGGCGCGCTGCGGTGCTATGGTTGGCGATGATCCAACCTTCCGGAGCCCCGCCATGGCCAACACTGTCCTCCACTCGGTCGCCGACCGGATCGCGACCCTCACGCTCAATCGCCCCGATGCCTTGAACGCGCTGTCCGTCGAGATGATGGAGGATCTCGCGAAGGCCATGGCGGCCTTGCGCGAGCATGGCGGTTTCGATGTCCTGATCATCGAGGGCGCGGGCGACCACTTCATGGCCGGTGGCGACATCAATGATTTCGCCAGGCACCTCGCCGCACGGCCCGAGGCGAGGCTGGCGGCCTTCCGGGCGATGATCGAGCAGTACGTCAATCCGGTGGTGGAAACGTTGCAGGGCATGCACCAGCCGGTGGTGGCCAAGGTACGTGGCGCCTGCGCCGGCTTCGGGCTCTCGCTGATGCTGGGTTGCGATCTGGCGGTCTGCTCGGAGGGGGCCAAGTTCACGTCGGCCTACGCGGCGATCGGGCTGTCGGCCGACGGCGGCATGTCCTATTTCCTGCCCCACCTGGTCGGCAGTCGCAAGGCCCTGGAGCTGCTGATGCTGGCGGATCGATTCGATCCGGCGGAGGCCCTCCGGCTGGGGCTGGTCAATCGGGTCGTCGCCGATGCCGAACTGGACGAGGCCGTGGCCGCGCTGGCGCGACGCCTGGCCAGTGGGCCCCGCCACGCCTATGGCGAGATGAAGCGGCTGGTCTACGCGGCACCCTGCGCGCGCATTTCGGGCCATCTCGAGAGCGAGGCCGAGGCCTTCGCCCGCTGTTCGGCCACGTCGGATTTCGGTGAGGGCGTGACGGCGTTTCTGGAGAAGCGCAAGGCGGCATTCCAGGGGCGCTGACCAGGCGGGCCGCGTCGCGAACCGGCCCGGGCTTCACGAACGGCCCGAGCGCCGGCATGGGCAGGCGTTGCGCCGCCCCGCGGCGCTCAGAACACCCTGGCGAGCCGGTGGACCAGGCGACCCAGCCACTCGTGGGCGGCGTACCAGCCGGAGAGGGCCGCGCGCGGGGTCGGCAGCAGATCCTTGGGGTCGAAGGGGCCGCCCGCAGGGTTCCCCTGCCAGGCGGTCGGTGCCTCGACCACGCCGAGGCCGGCATCGCGAAATGCCGAAGCGGCGCGGGGCATGTGTGCGGCATGGGTCACCAGGGCGATCACCTGGATGCCGTCGTCCCGCAACAGGCGCGCGCTGAATTCGGCGTTGTCCGAGGTGTCGAGCGAGCCCGCTTCGATCCACCGCGGGGTCACGCCGAAGTCGGTGACGAGGGCGTCGCGCATCCAGATCGCCTCGGCCGTTTCCTCCCGCGCGGTGCCCCCCGAGACCATCACCGGCAGACCCGTCTCCCGCGCCAGCCGGGCGCCATAGCGCACCCGCTCGAGGCTGTAGGCATTCACAGTCGACCCGCCGAATTCGGGTGCGTAACGCCGCTGTCCGCCCGCCAGGATGACGATGGCCTCGGCCGACGCCAGGGCCTCGTCGGTGACGGGCCGGGTGGCTTCGAGTCCCGACAGCATCCAGCCGACGGTCGCCGGTGTGGACAAGAACCAGGCGGCTGCCAGGCCGCTCCAGGCCAGCCCGCGGCCGCGGGCGCCCCGCCACAGCCCCGCCGCAATCAGCAGCAGGGGGCCGAGGGGCGGCAGGATGGCCAGCGCGGCAAGTTTCTTGGCCCAGAAGAGAATGAGGTCGGGATCGAAGGGCATGCGCATTGTGGCGAAGGCACGGGGCCTTTATTATCCCCGAGACTTCCAGACGGCCCATCGCCCATGCCCGATCACCGTTACGGCTTCGAAAGCCTGTGCCTGCATGCCGGGCAGCAGCCCGATCCCGTCACCGGCGCCCGAGCCGTCCCGATCTACCAGAGCACCTCCTTCGTCTTCGAGTCGCCCGAGCAGGCCGCCGCGCTGTTCAACCTGCAGACCTTCGGCAACGTCTACTCGCGCATCTCGAACCCCACCGTGGCGGTCTTCGAGGAGCGGGTGGCCGCGCTCGAGGGCGGGCGCGCCGCGCTGGCGACAGCCTCCGGTCTGTCCGCCCAGATGACCTGCCTGCTGACCCTGTGCCAGCAGGGCGATCGCATCGTCGCGGCCCGCAACCTGTATGGCGGAAGCTACTCCCAGCTCGACGTCAGCCTGCGCCGGCTGGGCATCGAGACGGTCTTCGTCGATCCCGCCGACCCGGAGAACTTCCGCGCCGCGATCGACGAGCGGACCAAGGCGGTCTATGGCGAGATCATCGGCAATCCGGGGCTCGACGTCCTCGACATCGCGGCCGTCGGCGCCATCGCCCGCGAGGCCGGGGTGCCGCTGGTGGTGGACAACACCCTCGCCTCGCCCTACCTGTGCCGCCCCCTCGAACATGGTGCCGACATCGTCGTCCACTCGGCGACCAAGTACATGGGTGGTCACGGCACGACGATGGGGGGCGTGATCGTCGAGTCCGGGCGCTTCCCCTGGGACAACGGCCGCTTTCCGCAGATGACCGAGCCGTCGCCCGGCTATCACGGGGTGATCTTCTTCGAGACCTTCGGAGACTTCGGCTTCGTCACCAAGGCGCGCATGGAAACCCTGCGCACCTTTGGTCCGGCCCTGTCGCCTTTCTCCGCCTTCATGCTGTTGCAGGGCCTCGAGACGCTGCCGGTGCGGATGGACCGCCATGTGGCCAATGCCCGTGCCGTGGCGGCGTTCCTCGCCGATCACCCCGCCGTGGCGTGGGTGAATTACCCGGGCCTGCCCGACAGCCCGGACGCGGCGCTCGTGGCCCGCTACCTGCCGAAAGGGGCCGGAGGCATCCTCTCCTTCGGTATCCGCGGCGGGCAGCCGGCGGGTGAGCGCTTCATCGAGGCCCTCGAGATGTTCAGCCATCTGGCCAACGTGGGGGACGCCCGCTCGCTGGTGATCCACCCCGCCTCGACCACCCACCGGCAACTCTCGGAAGAAGAGCAGATCGCCGCCGGCGTGCCGCCGGACATGGTGCGCCTGTCGATCGGCCTCGAAAGCCTCGATGACATCGTCTGGGACCTGGACCAGGCGCTGGCGCGTTGCGGGGAGGCGCGCTGATGGGCGTGCGCGAGTTCATCTGGGGCGTGATCGGGCTGATCGCCGTGTACGTCGCGATCCAGCTGCTGCGCCTCGGTCGCCGGCAGGGCTCGGCAAACGCGGTGCCTGCGACGCCCCCCGCGGCTGTCGAGGGCGCGCCGGACGCTGCCTCGGCAGAGGCTGAGGCGGGGCCGGGCGGGTTCCCGGATCGCCTGGCGGAACTCGAGGCCGGTCTGCGCGCCGAGCATGAGCGGGCCGACCTCGAACTGCAGCAACTGCGGCGCGACGTGGCGCAACTGCGGACCGAGCAGGAATCCCTGAGGCGCGACAACCTGAGCCTCACGGAACGGCTCGCCGAACTGGGCGACGGCCTCGCGGCGGTGCAGGCGAGCCAGCATGTGTCGCCCCAGTACGGCGAGGCCGTGATGCTGGCGCGGCGGGGCCTGCAGTCGGAGGCGATCGCGGAGCGCTGTGGCATCTCGGTCGCGGAGGCGGCGCTGGTGCGCTCGCTGAGTGCGAGTGACGAAGCGGGTGCAGAGGAGGGCAGGGCCCATGGCGAATGAGGGTGCAAGCGCCTCCCCGGTGCCCGAGACGCGGCACAAGGCGATCTGGCTGCGCATCGGCGGGGGACTCACGCTGATCTCGGTGTTGCTGGCGTTGCTGGCCTTGCTCGATGATCGACAGGCCCCGGCCCCGGACGAGGCCGACCCCCCCGGCCTGCCCGCGAGTAGCGAACCGGCCCCCAACATCGTCACCGAAGCGCGCGAGCCGCTGATCGGCACGGCGGTGGCCCTGCCCGAACCACAATCGCCGGTGCCGGCGGTGGCTGAGGCAGAGCCCGGCGTCTCCGCCGTTCCGGTGTCCGAGCCGGCGCCGGAGGGCAGCGCAGCCCCCGAGGTGGTGGCGCCGGTGGCACGCCAG
>JAGRGD010000001.1 GCA_020445665.1 Rhodocyclaceae bacterium | reverse complement strand
CAGACAACGCCCGGCGAAGCGAAGGCGCGAATTATACACACTCAAAATGTTCCCGCAACAAGCAGACAGAAATTCCCTCAACCGAGCGTGACGCGAGCCCAGCGACGCTTCCCCACCTGCGCCACCACCGTGCATGAGCGCGTCAGAACGAGCCCCTTGTCCGACACCCGTTCTCCGTCCAGCTTTACGGCCCCCTGACTGATCATCCGCATCCCCTCCGACGTACTTCCCACCAGCCCGGCCTCCTTGAGAAAGTTGGCAACCGGCAGTCCGTCGCCGGGGAGCGGGATTGCGAGTTCAGGCATCTCGTCCGGCATGGCACCCTTCTGGAAGCGCGCCAGAAAGTCCCCTTCGGCCGCCTTGGCGGCGGCCAGGTCGTGGAAGCGCGCGGTCAGCTCCACGGCGAGTTCGATCTTGATGTCCCTCGGATTGCGGCCATCTGCGGCGGCCTGTCGCAGCTCGGCCACGTCGCTGACCGACCTGAGGGAGAGCAGGTCGAAGTAGCGCCACATGAGTTCGTCGGATATGGACATCAGCTTTCCGAAGATCTCGCTCGGGGGCTCATCAATACCGATGTAGTTGCCAAGCGACTTCGACATCTTGTTGACGCCATCGAGCCCCTCGAGCAAGGGCATCATCAGGACGCACTGGGGCGACTGTCCATGGTGCTTCTGCAGCTCCCGCCCCATCAGCAGGTTGAAGCGCTGGTCCGTTCCGCCCAATTCGATGTCGGCCTTCATCGCGACCGAGTCATAGCCCTGGCAGAGGGGGTACAGGAACTCATGGATCGAGATCGACTGGTTGTTCTCGTAGCGCTTTGAAAAGTCGTCGCGCTCAAGCATGCGCGCTACCGTTTGAAGAGAGGCCAGCCGAATCATCCCACCCGCGCCAAGCCCCTCCATCCATTCGGAGTTGAAGCACACTTCGGTGCGCTCAGGGTCCAGAATCTTGAAGATCTGTTCACGGTAGGTGTCGGCGTTCGCGTCGATCTGTTCGCGCGTCAGGGGTGGCCGCGTCGCATTCTTGCCCGAGGGATCGCCGATCATGCCGGTGAAGTCCCCGATCAGGAACAGGATTTCATGCCCGAGATCCTGGAACTGCCGCAATTTGTTGATGAGGACGGTATGCCCCAGGTGCAGGTCGGGCGCGGTCGGGTCGAACCCGGCCTTGACTCTCAGCGGGCGCCCCGTACGAAGCTTGTCGATCAACTCCGACTCGATCAACAGCTCGCTGGCACCCCGCTTGATCAGCGTCAAAGCCTCGTCGATATGCTGCATTTACTTACTCTCCGGGACGATGTCGCTCTGACACCGGTTTGTTAAACTTATGCGATTGACCGACCAAGGGATGTCAATGCGCCATATTGAGCCCGAAATTCTAGCCCAATCGAAAAGTCCGATTCGAACGCGCAGCGGCGTGATCATCGTCGGCGCCGCGCTTTCACTTGCCGTTGTCTCTGCTCTAGCTACGGTCCCGGGCCAGTCGTCGGCGAGACAAGCGCCTCGCCTGGTGAGCGAGCCCCTGAGCCTGGATCCGACCGTGGTCGCCGACGACGGGGGCGCCCCGTTCGTCCGCATTGAGCGCATTCGGCCCGGGGACACGATGAGCAGCGTACTGGCTCGCCTCGACACCAGCAGCAATGACGTCGTCAGCGCGATCGCTTCGTCGACCGAGGGAAAGGCGATCCTGCGGACCCTTCGCGCCGGACGCTCGGTATCTGCGGCAATTGGCCGGGACGGCGAACTGCAAGCCATTGACATCCCCCGCGCCGACGGCAGCCTCTTCCGACTTGAGAGGCAGGACGGCGCGCTTCAGCCAAATGAGGACGATGCCACGCTTGGCACGGTCACTCGGATGGGTGCAGGCACCATCACGAGCAGCCTGTTTGCCGCGGCCGATGCAGCAGGGCTTCCTGATGCGGCGACGATCAAACTGGCCGAGTTGTTCGGCACGGACATCGATTTCCACAGCGACATCCGCAAAGGGGATCGCTTCAGCGTGCTGTATGAAGCACGTACCCGTCACGGTGCTGTTGTCGGCGTTGAGCGGATTCTGGCTGCGGAGTTCGTCAACCGAGGTAAGCGTTTTGCTGTCGTCCATTTCGAGGATGCCGATGGCAGCAGCGGCTACTACACACCGGAGGGGCGCAACCTCAAGCAGGCCTTCCTTCGCTCGCCTCTGGAGTTCTCTCGGGTCACCTCCGGATTCAAGATGCGGCTTCATCCGATCAAGAAGACCTGGCGGCGCCACACGGGCGTCGATTTCGGCGCACCACGAGGCACTTCAATCAAGGCAACCTCGAACGGGCGGGTAGATTTCGTCGGCACCAAAGGGGGTTACGGCAGGACCGTGATCCTCAAGCACCGCAACAAGATCACGACACTCTACGCGCACATGAGCCGCTTTGCTTCGGGCATTCGAGTTGGCCAGCCCGTGACGCAGGGCGACGTGATTGGCTATGTCGGCGCCACTGGCTGGGCAACCGGCCCACATCTGCATTACGAGTTCCGCAAGTCTAACAAGCCAGTGGATCCACTGAGCGTCACGCTGCCGGAAGCCGACCCCCTTGGCAAGGCAGAACTTGCCCGGTTCCTGCCGATGGCGGAGCAGCGCCTGGCGCGCCTGGCAACTCTAAATTTCCAGTTGGCGGGATTGCCGACCGATTGATGCCCGGATGGCAGCGGCAAAGCAAACGCTAAAAGGGCGCCACGTGGCGCCCTTTTTTGCGTTTGCAGCGGAACCGTGTGGAATCAGACGCTGAAAGATGACCCGCAGCCGCATGTCGTCGTGGCATTCGGGTTGCGAATCACGAACTGAGATCCTTCAAGCCCTTCCGTGTAGTCGATTTCTGCGCCCACCAGATACTGGTAGCTCATGGCGTCAATCAACAGGGTCACGCCGTCTTTTTCCATTGCCGTATCGTCTTCGTTGGAAATCTCGTCGAACGTGAATCCATACTGAAAGCCCGAGCACCCGCCACCCGTCACAAAGACGCGCAGTTTCAGGTCGGGGTTGCCTTCCTCGTCGATCAGTTCCTTGACCTTGGCGGCAGCGCTGTCGGTGAAGACAAGCGGAGCCGGCATATCCGTTACGGTGTTCATATCTGCTCCTTGGGGGTTGGCGGGTCTCTCGCCTCAGGCCACCCGCACGTGACTCTTACACTATATAGGGACAGAAATCCCCACGCCAAGTGCCCGTCGCGTCCTGCGCAGGCGAAAAACGGAAATGCCTCGCTCGAGGCGAGGCATTTCCGTTCCAAGCGGAAGACGTTTGTCTTAGCGCTTCGAGAACTGCTTGCGACGACGCGCCTTGCGCAGGCCAACCTTCTTCCGCTCAACTTCGCTGGCGTCGCGACTGACAAGGCCAGCCTTCTTCAGGGCACCCTTGAGCTCGGCGTCGTAGTCGATCAAGGCACGGGTGATGCCGTGGCGCACAGCGCCCGCCTGACCCGATTCGCCACCACCCGTGACGTTCACCATGACATCGAAAGTCGACTCGTTCTCGGTAAGAACGAGCGGCTGACGGACGATCATGCGACCGGTTTCTCGGGAAAAGAAGTCGTCCAGGCCCTTGCCATTGACGACGATCTTGCCGGAGCCCGGCTTCATGAAGACGCGGGCCACAGCGGTCTTGCGGCGGCCAGTGCCGTAGTTGTAAGTGACAGCCATCATCGGCTCCTTAGATCTCGAGCGCTTTGGGTTGCTGCGCAGTATGCGGATGCTCTCCGCCAGCGTAGCACTTCATTTTCTTGAGCATGGCGTAGCCCAGCGGGCCCTTCGGCAGCATGCCCTTGACCGCCTTTTCGAGGACGCGCGCCGGGAAGCGCTGCTGCATCTTCTCGAAGCTCGTCTCGTAGATACCACCGGGGTATCCGGTGTGACGGTAATACTTCTTGTCGGTGGCCTTGGCGCCGGTCACGCGCAGCTTCTCCACATTGACGACCACAATGTAGTCACCCGTGTCCACGTGCGGCGTGTACTCGGCCTTGTGCTTGCCGCGCAGGCGGCGCGCCACTTCGGCTGCGAGCCGGCCGAGGACCTTGTCAGTCGCGTCCACGACGAACCAGTCTCGCTGGACCTCGTGCGGCTTGGCAGAAAACGTTTTCATCTTGTTCCTCGAACGGGATCGGCCGCAACCGGCCGCAAAGCAGAAAGCCGCGGAGAATAGACCAGTGAGGTGCCCCCTGTCAATCCTCTCGGACGCTTCGGACGGGTGGCAGCCAAAAAAAACGCAGCTCTTGCGGAGCTGCGTTAAATCCACACCAAAGGAGGAGGGTGGAGGAGACATCGACTGGATCCGAGTTCGATCCGACTGGGACCGATTATCCCCGTGCCAACAGGCACCCGCAAGCGTTTTTTGTGCGCCGCACCACAATGTTTTCTATCCTGCCATAAAGCCTGCTTATGCGCGCTGCGGCTGTGGGCTCCTGTGCATCGGCAGGCTCTCACCGCGCCAGGCATCAACCTGACGCAGAAGCGCAGAACCCTTGTGGTCAGCAACATGAATTTGAACGCCGGCGACTCCATTACCGCCCTGGGGTGCCTCGCGCGGGGGGCGTCATTGGTGCGCCGCCCGCCAATTTCGCGGACAATCCGAATTCACTGACAGCCCCCGGAGATTCGGCCTTGGAGTGCACAATCAAATGGATGGACGGCATGAGCTTCGTCGCCGAGACCGGCAGCGGCCACCTCATTGCCATGGATGGCGCCCCTGACGCCGGCGGACGCAACCTCGCACCTCGACCCATGGAGATGATGCTGGCCGGCGCGGGAGGATGCACGGCCTTCGATGTCGTCCTGATTCTCAAGCGATCCAGGCAGGATGTTCGCGACTGCTCGGTACGTCTGACCGCTGAGCGTGCGGAGACGGAGCCGAAAGTCTTCACCAGGATCCGCTTTCACTACACGGTTACAGGCAAGGGGCTGAAGCCGGAATCGGTCGAGCGCGCCATCCACCTTTCCGCCGAGAAGTACTGCTCAGCCTCGATCATGCTGGCCAAGACAGCAGAGATCACCCACGACTGGGAGATCGTCGAGGCGGAGTGACCGCGACCGGATTCACGGACTATCTGACTGCGCGACCGACTCGCCCTCAAGCGTCCAGTTTCGCCGCCACGCGCGAAGCACAAGATTGGGGTAGTGCGCCTTGCCCAGGCTGCCGTTGTAGCGGCCCAGAGCACGAAAGAGGTTCCCTTTCTCGATATCAAGGTAGTGGCGCAGGATGGTGCAGCCGTAGCGCAGGTTCGTTCGAACGTGGAAGAGGTTGTCGTCCCCGTCGCCGATCAGCTTGGCCCAGAAGGGCATGACCTGCATGTAGCCCCTTGCCGAGGCCTTGGACACGGCGTACTTACGGAATGCGCTTTCGACCTGAATGACGCTCAGTACCAGCTGCGGATCCAAGCCGGCGCGGGTCGCCTCGTAATGGACAGTCTTCAGCAGTTCGAGGCGCACCGATGCGTCATCAACATAGCGCGCCAGCTTTCCCGACATGGTGCCCAGCCAGTTCGCCTTCTCCTGTTCGCTCGGGAACAGGGGCTCGGGCGAGGCGTGGTCGCTGACAGCGGCGTGCAGCGCTGCCTGCACGCTGGCCGCGAGGGGCTCATACTGCTGACTGCCCGCCTGGACGGATCCCGCCAGGCAAATCCACCCCGCGACCAGGGCGACGCGAAAACGCCGATGCCCGCTCTCAGCCCCGAACATGCCCAGCGACACGTGTCGCGACCTCGGCCACCGGCAGGCGCTCCATCTCTCCACCGGAACGACGCGCGTATTCGACGACACCCTCCTTGAGGCCCCGGTCACCGACCGTAATGCGGTGGGGTACGCCGATCAGTTCCCAGTCTGCGAACATCACGCCCGGCCGCTCACCGCGATCATCGAGAATCGTATCCACACCGCTGGCAACGAGCGCCTCATAGATCGCCTCAGCCCGCTCACGCACCTCGTCGGATTTAGCCATTCCCACCGGGCAGATCACCACTTCGAACGGAGCGATGGCGGTCGGCCAGATGATGCCGCGTTCATCCCAGTTCTGCTCGATCGCCGCGCCGAGAATCCGGGTCACGCCGATCCCGTAGCAGCCCATCTCCATGACCTGCTCGCGGCCGTTCTCATCCAGAAACTTGCAGCCGAGGGCCTCCGAATACTTGGTGCGCAACTGAAAGATGTGCCCCACCTCGATGCCGCGACAGATCTGCAACGCCCCCTTGCCGTCCGGCGACGGGTCGCCGGCCACGACGTTGCGCAGATCCTGCACCTCGGGCTCGGGGAAATCCCGCCCGATGTTGGCGCCGGTCATGTGGAAGTCGGTCTCGTTGGCGCCGATGACGAAATCCGCCATCGCCGAGACGCTGCGATCCATGATCACCCGCCCCTGGAATCCGACCGGGCCCAGGGAGCCCGGCTCGGCGCCGAAGGCACGGGTGATCGCCTCGGGGGCCGCAAAAGTGAGGGGGTCGCGAATGCCCTCAAGCTTCTGCGCCTTGATCTCGTTCAACTCGTGGTCACCGCGCAGCAGCATCAGCACGGGCTCGCCATTTTCCCCTTCCACCACAACGGCCTTGACGGTGGTCGTCACGGGAATCTTCAGAAAGGTCGCCAGTTCGTCGATCGTGCGCACGCCCGGGGTATGCACCTTCTCCAGCGCCTTGGTCGGAGGTCTGCGATCGCCGGCAGGCAGCAGCGCCTCGGCCAACTCGACGTTGGCCGCGTAATCCGAGTCCGGGCAGTACGCGATGTCGTCCTCTCCCGTCTCGGCAATGACGTGAAACTCATGGGAACCGGTGCCGCCGATCGAACCGGTGTCGGCAGCCACCGCCCGGAATTCCAGCCCGAGGCGGCTGAAGATGCGCGTGTACGTGTCGTACATGTTGCGGTACTCGCGCTGCAGGTCTTCGAAACCCGCATGGAACGAGTAACCATCCTTCATCGTGAACTCGCGCCCTCGCATCACACCGAAGCGCGGGCGGATCTCGTCCCGGAACTTGGTCTGGATCTGGTAGAAGTGGCGGGGCAGTTGCCGATAGCTGCGCAACTCCCGGCGGGCCACGTCGCTGATGACCTCTTCGTGGGTGGGGCCGATCACGAAGTCGCGATCATGTCGGTCCTTGATGCGCAGCAACTCCGGACCATAGAACTCCCAGCGGCCCGACTCCTGCCAGAGTTCGGCAGGCTGTACCGCAGGCATCAGAACCTCAATGGCGCCAGCGCGATTCATCTCATCGCGAACAATCCCTTCTACTTTCCGCAGTGCACGCAGGCCCATGGGCATCCAGGTATAGATGCCGGCCGCCACCTTGCGGATGAAGCCCGCCCGCAGCATCAGCTTCTGGCTGGTGACCTCCGCGTCCGAAGGAGCTTCCTTGAGGGTTGAGATGAAAAATTGCGAAGCGCGCATGGAACGATCCGAACAGCTGTTGTCGAAGCCCTTGATTCTAGCTGGATTGTTCCAAATCGGGTTCCGTTACGCTTCCTTTCATTTCCCCGGGAAGTATGAAAGAATCCTTGTCAATCCATGCATTTAGAGGTTTGCAATGCTCGACCGTGAAGGCTATCGCCCGAACGTCGGCATCATCCTGGTCAATGCGCGCGACGAGGTCTTTTGGGGCAAGCGGATTCGTGAACACTCCTGGCAGTTCCCGCAAGGTGGCATCAAGCACGGGGAGAACCCCGAGCAGGCCATGTATCGGGAACTGTTCGAGGAGGTGGGATTGCGACCCGAGCACGTCAAGATCATCGGCAGAACGCGCGGCTGGTTGAGATACGACGTTCCGAAGAACTGGATCAAGCGCGAATGGCGCAACACCTATCGGGGCCAGAAGCAGATCTGGTTTCTTCTTCGTCTCGTAGGGCGCGATTGCGACGTGTCGCTGCGGGCGAGTACCCACCCGGAGTTCGACGCGTGGCGCTGGAGTGAATATTGGGTTCCGCTGGATGCCGTCATCGAATTCAAGCGTGACGTGTACCAGCGGGCTTTGAACGAATTGTCTCGATTGCTCTTCCGGGATCGCCTCCGGGAGCGGCCCGCTGCCTATCGATCCGACAGCCTCCTTGGCTGACGACCTGCTGCCTCTCCCGCCGGCGGCCCGGCCCGACTCCGGACCGGCCCGTTGCCGGATTGTTGTCACCCACTCAAGGGAGAGCGCCATGCACAGAGACAGTTACCTACCCCTTCCCCAGGCCCGGATGGGCGATGCCCATTGCCAGGTCGCCGACGCCAGTCGGGCGGAACGCGTCAGCGCCGACACGCCAGCGATCGAAGTCATGACCGACCTGCGCCGAGTTGCCGCCGCGACAATAAGGCCCGACACCCCACTCATCGAAGCCAACCAGGCCATGATCCTGCGGGGTGTGCGTTCCCTCTTCGTTCTCGACGCCGACGGAACCCTCCTGGGCGTGATCACCGCCACCGACCTGTTTGGCGAAGCACCGATTCGGCTGGCCAACCAGCGCGGCGGCGTGGCGGCCGACCTGACCGTGCGGGATGTCATGACGCCACTTGACCGCGTCGAAGCCGTCAGCCTCGACGACGTGCTGAAGTCCGAGGTCGGTCACGTGGCTGCGACCCTGAAGCGCTCAGGGCGGCAGCACTTGCTGGTGGTCCAGCGCGCACCCGACGGCAGCACCCTGATCCGCGGCCTCTTCTCGGCCTCGCAGGTCGCGCGCCAACTGGGCGTCGCGATGCCGACCGGCCTGATCGCGTCCACCTTCGCAGAGATCGAAGCCGCCCTGGCCGCCTGATTGCCCTGCACGGGGACTGCATCAGGACGGGTTGCGGTATCCTCTGCGACCAGACGAATCCTGATCGGAGCACCATGCAGCACCGTGCCCTCTTCGCCGCGCTGGCGGCCACCTTGGTGGCCGCCAGCGGGTGCGCCAGCGCACCCGAAAGCCAGCCGCCTGCCGCGCTGGTCCTGCCGCCCTACCCCGCGGCCGGGGACCTGCTGCCCTTCGAGGTCAGCGCCGTCAACGACAACCGCTTTCTGGTGGACCAGACCAGCCTCGACATCGAGCCTGACCGTGACGTCCAGCTGACCCTCGTCGTCCGCTCACCGAGCGGCGCCGAGACCGTCACGCGGGAGGCGATCCGTTGCCAGACCGCGGAGTACCGGATCCTCGCCATCGGTCGCCGCAGCGGCGAATGGTCGCAGCTCGACGATCCGCCGTGGCGGCGCATCGAGGAAGGGCGTCTCAACCGTCACCGGGCCGCGCTGGCCCTCGAGTACCTCTGCGAGGGGCCTGCCAGCGTCCTCGACGCCGAGCAGGCGCTCGCCGCGCTGCGCGACCGGCGCCACCTTCAACATGGCATCGACAAGGCACCATGATCGACCACCTGATCATTCAGTTCGACAGGGGACTGCGCACGCTCTTCGGGGAGCCGACGAGCGTCCGCCAGACCCCGGGCGCGGACCTGCCGGAGCACGAGCTCAGCGACGACGAGCGGCGTCACGCGGCCGGTCTGATGCGCGTTAACCACTGCGGGGAAATCTGCGCCCAGGCGCTTTACCAGGGGCAGGCACTGACCTCCCGGGACGATGCCATCCGCGAGTCTCTCGTCCGGGCCGCGCAGGAGGAGACCGAGCACCTGGCCTGGACCGAGCAGCGCATCGGCGAGCTTGGCGGTCGAAAGAGCCTGCTCAATCCGGTCTGGTACCTGGGCTCCCTCGGCCTCGGCGTACTGGCCGGGCGACTGGGTGACCGGGTCAACCTGGGCTTTCTCGCCGAGACGGAGCGCCAGGTGGAGCAGCACCTGAGCGACCACCTCGACCGCCTGCCACAGGCCGATCAGCGGTCGCGCGCGATCGTCGAGCAGATGCGCAGCGACGAGGCAGAGCACGCGGCGACCGCCGTTCAGCTGGGAGCAGCGGACTTCCCTGCCCCCGTGCGCAAGGCCATGCAACTGGCATCGAAGGTCATGACCCGTACCGCCTACTGGGTCTGAGCGGCGCATCGACGGCCCGCCCGCAACCACCGTCACAGTCTTAGCAAGGCGCAGTTCCGGCGCCATCACCGACATCACGCCCATGGCCAGCAAGCAATACGACGAGTCATCCTTTCGCGTCCTCAAGGGGCTGGAACCGGTCCGCGAACGACCGGGCATGTACACCCGCACCGACTCACCGGCCCACGTCATTCAGGAGGTGATCGACAACGCGGCAGATGAGGCGCTGGCAGGGTCTGCGAAGAAGATTCATGTCACCCTGCACACCGACGGTTCGGTGACCGTCGCCGACGACGGCCGCGGCATTCCGGTCGGCCTCCACCCCGAGGAGCAGGTGCCGGTGGTGGTACTGGCCTATACCCGGCTACACGCGGGCGGCAAGTTCGACAAACGGGCCGGCAATTCCGCCTATGCCTTCTCGGGCGGCCTGCACGGGGTCGGCGTCGCGGTCACCAATGCCCTGTCGACGCGCATCGAGGTAGAGATCCGCCGGGATGGCCGGATCCACCGCATCGACTTCGCAGACGGCGGCGAACAGATCAGCGAGTTACGCGATGAAGGCGGCTGCGGACGCCAGACCGGTACCCGCGTGCGGGTCTGGCCGGACCCGAAGTATTTCGACAGCGCCAAGGTGCCCCAGCACGAACTCGAACGCCTGCTGCGCTCGAAGGCCGTGCTGCTAGCCGGCGTGTCGGTGCGGCTCGACATCGAGCAGGCCACCGGGCCGGCGCTGACCAAGACCTGGACCTATCCGGAAGGCCTTTCAGGCTATCTTCGCGAAGCCGCTGGCGACCAGGAGCCGCTGGCGCCGCTCTACAGCAGCGAGAAGTACGCTGGCAACGACGACGAGGCCTTTGCCGATGGCGAGGGCGCGGCGTGGGCGTTCGGGTGGTTCGAGCAGCCGCCCCCGAGCGAGTCCTACGTCAACCTGATCCCGACGGTGGCGGGCGGTACCCATGAGTCCGGACTGAAGGGCGGCGTGTTCGACGCGGTGAAGAGCTTCGTCGAGCACCATGCGCTGCTGCCCCGGGGCGTGAAACTGCAGCAGGACGATGTCTGCGGCCGGATGAGCTTCGTCCTCTCCGCCCGCCTGCTCGATCCCCAGTTCCAGGGCCAGGTCAAGGAGAAGCTCAACTCGCGGGAGGCGGTGAAGCTCGTCTCGGGCGTCGTGCGCGACCCATTCGAGATCTGGCTCAACAACCATGTGGAGGCCGGCAAGGCGATCGCAGAGCAGGCCATCCGCTCAGCCCAGGCGCGCCAGAAGAATGCCCAGAAGGTCGAGAAGCGCAAGACTTCCGGCGTCGCGGTGCTGCCGGGCAAGCTGTCCGACTGCGAGTCCGAGGACATTGCCGACAACGAACTCTTTCTGGTCGAGGGCGACTCGGCAGGCGGCTCCGCCAAAATGGCCCGCAACAAGGAAACCCAGGCGATCCTGCCCCTGCGCGGCAAGGTCCAGAATGCCTGGGAGGTGGATCCGAACCGGCTCTTCGCCAATGCCGAGATTCACGACATCGCGGTAGCCCTCGGCGTCGACGCCCATGGCGCGGACGACAGCCCGGACCTGTCGGGGCTGCGCTACGGCAAGGTGGTGATCATGTCCGATGCGGACGTGGACGGCTCGCACATCCAGACCCTTCTGCTGACGCTGTTCTTCCGCCATTTCCCGGCCCTGATCGAGCACGGCCACATCTATGTCGCTCAGCCACCGCTCTTTCGGGTCGACGTGCCCGCCCAGGGCAAGAAGCGCCCCGCCCGGCGACTCTACGCGCTCGACGACGGCGAACTGGTTGCAATCCGCGACCGCCTCGCCCAGGAAGGCGTGCGCGAGGCGGCCATCGAAATCGGCCGTTTCAAGGGGCTGGGTGAAATGAACCCTGAGCAGTTGCGGGAGACGACCATGGATCCGGCCACTCGCCGCGTCCTGCCGGTCCGGGTCCGGGCGGGGCGACTGACCGAAACGCTAGAGATGTTCAAACTGCTGATGGGCAAGGGCGAAGCTTCCTCGCGCCGAGCGTGGATGGAGGTCAAGGGCGACACCGCCGATGCCGATATCTGAACGGCGGGGCGCGGATCGCCGCGCGCCGCACCCACAGGACTCCAACTGGCGAGGAGACAGATGCGCATACTGAAGGGAATCTGGCGGGCCGCTGCCTGCCTGCTGCTGGCGACGCCCGCCTGGGCCGCGGACCTCACCGTCGTGCAGGTGGCAGATTACTCCGGCTCTCGGGCCAGCCTGGGCCTGGCCCTCCGGTACGGTGCCCGTCTGGCCATCGAAGACGCCAACCGAAATGGCGGCGTCAAGGGCCGTAGCGTCCGCTTCGTCGCGCTGGACGATCGCTACACGCCGACCGAAACCGTCCGGCTTCTGCGCGAGTCGGTCATCAGCGAAGCGCCCCTCGCCATCGTCAACATCCTGGGTACGGGCACCACCGGCGCGGTGCTCGCCGACGGCGTCCTGACCGAAGCGGGTATCGCGCTGATCGGTCCCTACACGGGAGCCGACGCACTCAGAGAACCCGTCAATCCCCAGGTCTTCCATGTGCGCGTCAGCTATGGCGAAGAGGTGGACCGGATCGCAGCGCACTTTGCCAGCATCGGCGCCAAACGTGTGGGCCTGCTGCGCGAGAGCGGCGCGTTTGGCGACGCCATCTCGGCTGCCTTCGATGCCGCAGCCGCGAACCATGGTCTCGAGATCGTGGCCCGTGGCGTCACCCCGGAGGGCAGTGACGATGTCGCCGCGGGTGTCGCGACGGTGGCCGCCGCCCAGCCCGAAGGCGTTCTGCTCGGGACCGCTGGCCAGCCCACCTCGCGCCTTGTCAAGGCGACCCACGAGGCCGGCATCCTGGCAGCGCGGATGATGCTGTCGGTCAATGACCTCGACCAGATTCGCGAGTTCGCCGGCAGCAAGGCCAGTCGCGGGGTCGGCAAGGTCGCCGTGATGCCCGACCCGCAGGCCTGTACCCTGCCGCTTTGCCGCGAACTCGAGCAACTCCACGCGGCCCACGGCGACCCGTCCCAGTCCCTGACACCCAACACCGTTGAGGGCTACATCAGCGCCCGAGCCTTCCTGACCGCCCTCGCACGTGTCAGCGGCGAGCCCACCCGCGAGAAGTTGCGCAGCGCGCTCGAAACCGCCGGACAGATGGATTTCGGAGGCTTCACCCTGACCTACTCACCGACCCGCCACAACGGTTCCACCTTCATGGATGTCGGCGTGCTTGGCTCGGGCGGCCGAATCATGTATTGACGTAGCCGCCTCCACTCAGCCTGTTCCAGCAGGGCCCGCCAACGCGGCCCGCCCCACCTCCCAGCCAGCCCGATGAACGACGACACGCTCGACCTGTTTGACCCGCCCGAACAGCCGCCCGCCGCGCCTCCGCCCGACGTCCCCGACGCCGGTGACGACGGCCTCGGCGGTGACGCGCTGCCCCTCGACCTCTACGCCGAGCGGGCGTATCTCGCCTATGCGATGAGCGTCGTCCGCTCGCGCGCCCTGCCCCAGGTCGAGGACGGCCTGAAGCCGGTGCAGCGGCGCATCCTCTACGCGATGCATGACATGCGGCTGGCGCCCGGCGCCAAGCACGTCAAGTCGGCGCGGGTCGTCGGCGACGTCATCGGCAAGTACCATCCCCACGGCGACAGTTCGGTGTATGACGCGATGGTGCGGGTCGCCCAGGACTTTTCGCTACGCTACCCGCTGGTGGACGGCCAGGGCAATTTCGGCTCGCGGGACGGCGACTCGGCCGCCGCGATGCGATACACCGAATGCCGCCTGACGCCGATCGCGGAGTTGCTGCTGTCGGAGATCGAGCGGGGCACTGTTGACTACGTGCCCAACTACGACGGCGCCTTCGAAGAGCCGAGGTTGCTACCGGCGCGGCTGCCGATGGTGCTGCTCAACGGCGCCTCGGGGATCGCGGTCGGCATGGCCACCGAGATTCCTCCGCACAACCTTCGGGAGGTCGCCGAAGCCACCATTGCCCTGATCCGGGAACCCCAGACGCCGATCGCCACCCTGCTCGAGATCCTGCCGGGGCCCGATTTTCCCGGCGGCGGGCAACTCATCTCGAGTCCGGATGCGATCCGGGAAGCCTACGAGAGCGGCCGTGGCAGCCTGCGCATGCGCGCGCGCTGGCGGTTCGAGGATCTCGCCCGCGGCCAGTGGCGGGTCATTGTCGAGGAACTGCCCCATGGCACCTCGGCGGCAAGCGTGCTGGCCGAAATCGAATCGCTGACCAACCCCCAGCCGAGGGCCGGCCGCAAGGATCTGACCCAGGAGCAGAAGAACCTCAAGCAGGTCGTGCTGGGCGTGCTCGAGACGGTTCGCGACGAGTCGAGCGACAAGGCGCCGGTGCGCATCGTGCTCGAGCCGCGCAGTTCCCGCGTGGATCGCGCCGAGTTCATGGCCGTACTGCTCGCCCACACTGCGCTGGAGACCTCCGTTTCGGTCAACCTCACCATGATCGGGCGCGACGGCCGGCCGCAGCAGAAGGATCTGCGTCAGATCCTGCTCGAGTGGATCGACTTCCGCTACGTCACGGTCGAGCGGCGTACCCGCCATCGTCTCGAGGAGGTGGACCGGCGCATCCACATCCTCGAAGGCAGGATGATCGCTTTCCTCAACATCGAGGAGGTGATCCGGGTCATCCGCGAATCGGACGAGCCCAAGCCAGCCCTGATCGCGGCCTTCGGCCTGACCGAGGTCCAGGCCGAGGACATCCTCGAGATCCGCTTGCGCCAGCTCGCGCGCCTGGAGGGCATCCGCATCGAGAAGGAGCTCGGTGAATTGCGCGAGGAGCGGGAGGGGCTTCAGCACCTGCTCGACTCGCGCAGCGCGATGACACGGCTCCTGCTGAAGGAGATCAAGGACGACGCCCGAACCTACGGCGACGACCGCCGCACGCTGATCGAGGCGGTGGCGTCCGCTGCCCCGGCCGAGATCAGCGTGCCGGACGAGCCGGTGACCGTGATCGTGTCCCGCAATGGCTGGGTGCGCACCCGTCAGGGGCACGGCATCGATCCGGCGGCGATCAGCTACAAGGCCGGGGATTTCGGCTTCGCGGTGATCGAGTCCCGCACCACCTGGCCACTGGTGGTCATCGACACCCAGGGCCGGGCGTATACCGCACGGGTTTCCGACCTGCCCGGGGGGCGCGGCGATGGCGTCCCGATCACGACACTGATCGACTTCCAGAACGGCGCGAAGCTCGCCCAGGTCGTCAGCGACGATCCGAACCTGTCCTATCTGTTCGGCAACTCCGGCGGCTACGGCTTCATCTGCACGGTAGGCGACGCCACCTCGCGGCAGAAGGCCGGCAAGGCCTTCATGACCATGGAGAAGGGAGAAACGCTGCTCAGGCCGGCGCGGGTCCGGGGCGACTGGCTGCTGGCGGTGTCCGCCAATGGTCGCATCCTGGTCTTCCCAAGGAGCGAAATGAAGGTGCAGGCCGGCGGCAGGGGCGTGATCGTGATGGGTCTCGACGCCGGCGAGAAGCTGGTCGCGGTCGCAGTTCCCGACAACGACACGCCAGTTGGCGTGACCGGCATCGGGCGGGGCCGGCGCGACGTCACGCTGACCCTCAAGCCAGCCCAACTGGAAGGCTGGCGTCACCGCCGCGCCCGCAAGGGCATGGCCCTGCCGCAGAAGATCCAACCCACCGGATTCACCGACTGCTAAGCTGGCACAGGGGCGAAGACCTCACAGCGGGATTCAAACGACAGCCGGACTGACGCCCTGCGTGGAACCGGCGGACCACAGAGAGCACCTCGGTGCCCTGACTTGGGCTCCCCCGACCCCGGCAAGTGCCCGGTCCCCCCTGGTGCGGGCGCCAGCGGGCGTCGGGGAGCGATTTTCGGACGGCACTCAGTCGAAGAGCCGCTGCCGCAGTTCGATCTTGCTATGCACGCCGAGCTTGCGAAAAATCTTGAGCAGATGCGAGCGCACGGTGGCCGGCGCAAGGTGCATGTCGCGGGCGATCCGCTTGTAGTCGTCGCCCGATGCGTAGGCGCGCGCCACCTCATGCTCGCGTCGGGTGAGCCGGTCCACTATGGCTTCCCGGGCCGTCTCGCCGGCGCCGCCGGCCATCAGGATGAACGGCAGCGCAAATTCGGCAAATGCCGCCTCGGCTGCATCGAAGGGACGGTCGGCCGCCTCGCGGTAGAGGGTCAGCCAGCTCAGGCGGCCTCGGCCCGGATGGAGCACCCCGCACAGCATCAGCTGGCCGATCCGGTGGCGGCGCAGATATTCGCCGACCGGGCGCAGGCGTCTGGTCGCGTAGTCGCGGGCAACGCAGATGTTCTGCAGCCGCCGGGGCTCGGCGGCGAAACGCCGACTGACAGGGTCGAGCGCCGCAACCTCGTCGAATTCGGCCAGTAGCGCCTGGGAGCGCCCCTCCAGGCGCGCCTCGTCGATCAGCACGGAGCCGTCCGGCATGCGGCGTCCGCTGCCCCACACCCAGCCGTCGAATTCAACGCCGCCGTTCAACCAGGCCAGTGCCCGTTGCCGGTAGTCAGGGCTTTCCGCCTGCCCGAGCTGCATGAGCTCGAGCAGGACCCGGTTGTCGCCATCCGCTGCCATGCCACCCGTCCCTGATGATGCATATGCATGATTGGACCACATCGTACTCTCGCCTAAGCTGGCTGCGTTCGGCCTTTCGGCGGAACGCACCCCCATGACACTGGCAGAGAGTTCATGCACCCGCGGCGCAGGACGTCGCGGGCGACATGATCCGAGGAGGAGAGATGACGAAGTTTCCCCGGCGCCTGGGCGCCGTCGCCCTGACGCTGTCGGCCGGCCTGATGCTGTCCGGCTTTTCGAGCCATAGCCATTTCACCCAGAAACCCCGCTGGCTCGATGACATGATCGTCACCGACTATCGCGGCGACGACGACCTGCTGACCGCAGGGCTGGGTGCCAGCGGCCTCGCCAGCCCGACCGTGCCGCCACTGGCCGACGCCACGGCGCCCACCCCGGCCGAGCTGCGCCGGCTGGCCATCCACGCCAACTACCGGGCCCTGATCGACACGACCCCCGGGGGCGGCTACGGACGGCTCTACGGCCCCAACATCGACCTCGACGGCAACGACACCCTGGGCGAGGGCATGATCCCCGGCACCGAGTATCTGGCCTTTGCCCGCCGCCTGCACGGGGTGCGCAACGTGACCATGCTGGTGCAGTTGCCCGACAGCTTCGACGCCGAGCACCCCTGCATCGTCGCCGCCCCCTCGAGCGGCTCACGCGGCGCCTACGGCGCGATCGGCACCACCGGTGAGTGGGGCCTCAAGCGGGGCTGCGCGGTGGCCTATACCGACAAGGGCACCGGTGCCGGTGCCCACGAACTTGAAACCAACACGGTCACGCTGATCGACGGCACCCTGGCCGACGACGATGCCGCCGGGCGTGACGCCTACTTCTCGGCAAGCCTGAGCGAGGCCGAGCGCGCCGCCTATCTGGCCGAGCACCCGAACCGATATGCGATGAAGCACGCCCACTCTGGCGACAACCCGGAGCGGATCTGGGGCCGGGCGACGATCGAGGCCATCGAGTTCGCGTTCTACGTGCTGAACGATCGCTTCGGCACGCCGGGCCGCAACGGCAAGATCCGGCCCGTGATCACGCCGGGCAACACCCTGGTGATCGCGGCAAGCGTCTCCAATGGCGGTGGTGCCGTGCTGGCGGCCGCCGAGCAGGCACCCCGTGGGCTGATCGACGCGGTCGTCGCCGGGGAGCCCCAGATCAATCTCAAGCACACCGGTCGTATCCGGGTCTTCCGCGGCACTCAGGAGATCGCGGAGCCCGGCAAGCCGCTCTACGATTATGTCACCTACGCCAACCTGATCCAGGGCTGCGCCGCGATCGCTCCGTCCAACGCAGGCAGCCCCTTCCTGGCCGTCGTCGCTCCCGCCCTGGCGGCGAACCGGTGCGCCTCTCTGGCGGCAGCCGGCCTGGTCTCCGGCGCCACGACCGACGCACAGGCCGAGGACGCCGCGGCCCGACTGGTGGCCTACGGCTGGGAGCCCGACAGTGCCCTGTTGCATGCGTCCCACTTCGGCTTCGTCGTCTCCTCAGCGGTGTCGGTCACCTATGCGAACGCCTACGCCCGGGCCGACGTTCGCGACAATCTGTGCGGCTTCTCGATGGGCAGCACCAGCGCCGTCGGTTTGCCGGCGCCGCCGCCCGCCAGCCCGATGCCCACCGTGTGGAGCCTCAACAACGGCGTCCCGCCCTCGACCGGCATCAACCTGATTGCCGAGAACAGTCTGACCGGGCCGATCCTCGAGGCACTCGCGGTGTCCCCCTCGACCGGCCTGGCCGACTACAACTTCGATGGCGCGATGTGCCTGCGCGGCCTGCTCGAAGACAACGATGTCCAGGACGGCATCCGGGCGGTCAGCGTGCGGGGCGACCTCGAGCGCACGCCGACGATCATCGTTCATGGCCGCTCGGACGCGCTGATCCCGGTCAATCACACCTCGCGGGCCTACCTTGCCGCGAACAGCCGGATCGAGGGGCGCCGCAGCAAGCTGTCCTACATCGAGGTCACCAATGGCCAGCACTTCGACGCCTTCCTCGGCTTCCCGGGCTTCGACGCCCTGTTCGTGCCGCTCCACGTCTATGGCGGGCAGGCCCTCGACATGGTGTGGGCGCACCTGACCCAAGGCGACCCGCTGCCCGCGTCCCAGGTCGTCCGCACGACGCCGCGGGGCGGGCTGCCCGGCGCCGTGCCTGCGATCACGCTCGATAACCTGCCCCCGATCGTCATCGAGCCGGACGCGGCAGATGCCATCACGGCGACCCGAGGCACTGTCGTGGTGCCGGACTGAACTGCTGCCCCGGCCCGGTAGCACGAAAATGGGCGCCCCGCGGGGCGCCCATTTTCGTTGACCGACGGGGGCGATCTACCAGAACTTCCACCACCACTTCTTCTTGGTCATCGACTCCTCGACGTGGGGCGCCCACTCGGCAGCACCGCCGTGGTGGGTGAAGTACTCGCCGAAGCGCTTGTCCGCCTCGTTGATGTGCTTGGTGAGCCACACTTTCAGAAAATGCAGCAGTTCGAAGGTGATCGTCGCCTGCCCGTTGTCGAGTTTTTCCTGCAAGGCGACGACCTGACCGATGAGGTCCTCGTGCCACTGCTTGTGGGCCGCGAAATCGGGATAGTTGGAGATCCGCATCAGGCTTTCTTCGACCATGAAATGGGTCTTCGTGTAGTCAGCCAATTCGTCCAGGATGCGGCGCGCCGCCTCGCTGCCATGGTGTTCATGTATTGCGGTGTGGAGTTGGTTCAGCAGGCCGACCAGCTCCTTATGCTGCTCGTCGATCTCCTGAACCCCGACACTGAAGCTGTCGGACCACTCGAATAATTCACTCATGACGGCCCTCCTGACGTGCATCGTTGGATGGCATCACCATAGTCCATTTATGTATCTTTGTGTGTATCGCCACCCACCGGCGGCCGGTCCTCAGCGGCGGACGGGCTCTATTGCGCCGACCCGGTCCGAGGGGCGCATCGGCGTGTCGAGCTCGACATCATCAATCAGCGACTCGATCAGCAGCGTCACCCGCCGATTGCGGGCTCGGCCGGTTTCCGTATCGTTCTCCGCTACAGGTCGCTGGTCACCATAGCCCGCCGCCGTCAGCCGCCAGGGCGCAACGCCGGCTTCGACAAAGAGGCGTACGACGCTCGACGCCCGTACGGCGGAGAGCTCCCAGTTGGACGGGAAGCGGGGCGTACTGATCGGCACATCATCCGTGTGCCCTTCGATGGTGATCGGGAACTCGGCGCCCGCAAGCACCTGGGCGACTGCGGTCAGCGAGCGAGACGCCTCGCCACCGATCAGCGCCTCGCCGACCGGGAACAGGACACTGGCGTTGATCTCCACGGTGATGCCGTGGGCCCCTTCGGTGACGCGCACCTGTCCATCGCGGGTCAGGGGCTCGAGCACCCGGCGGATGTCGTCGGCGACATTGCGCATCTTCTTGGACAGCTGCTCCCGCTTGGCCTCCAGCACGGTGTCCTTGGGGGGGGTGGGTTGCGCCGCCGGCGGGCCCGCCTGGGTGCTGCTCATGATGGTTGGCGGCACGACGATCTGGCTGCCGCGCACATTCGCGTCGATACTGCGAAAGGCCTGCACCATGGAGTCGGACAACACCCGGTACTTGCCCTCGTTCACGGAACTGATGGCGTACATCACCACAAAAAAAGCGAACAGCAGCGTGATGAAGTCAGCATACGAGACCAGCCACCGCTCGTGGTTCTCGTGCTCTTCCTCGGAATGTCGTCGTCGGGCCATGGTCATCGCTTCCTTTCCGCTAACAACGGCAGGCCGGGTGCCGGCCTTGAGCCAGCGGAAGGGTGGTCAGTCGAGGTAGCCCTGCAGCCGGCTCTCGATGATGCGCGGGTTGTCGCCGTTGGCAATGCCGACCAGACCGTCGACGACCATGTCGCGGGCCGCCACGAGGCGGCCGATGTGCGCCTGCAGCTTCTTGGCCACAGGCAGGAAGATCAGGTTGGCTGAACCCACGCCGTAGATCGTCGCGACGAAGGCTACGGCGATGCCTGAGCCCAGCTTGGACGGGTCCGAGAGGTTTTCCATGACGTGAATCAGGCCCATCACGGCGCCCAGGATACCGATCGTCGGGGCATAGCCACCCGCGCCTTCCCAGACCTTGGCGGCCTGCTTGAGGCGGGTTTCAAAGGTGCCGATCTCGACCTCGAGCACAGCCCGAAGGCGCTCCGGCTCGACGCCGTCCACCAGCAACTGGACGCCCTTCTGGGTAAATCGGTCCTCCATCTGGGGCAACAGGTTCTCGAGGGCCAGCAAACCCTCCTTACGGGCCACCTGGCTCCACGCCACGACCTGGTCGATCACTTCCTGCTGTCCGGTGGCCGGCGGGACGAAGACCCAGCGCGCCATCCGCATGCCTTCCACGAAGACGCTGAAGGGGCTCTGCAACATGACCGCGCCCAGCGTGCCGCCGATCACGATGAAAAAGGCCGTCGGCTGGATCAGGGAGCCGATATGCCCCCCTTCCAGATACTGCCCCAGCACGATCGCGGTGACCCCCAGGGTCAGGCCGATCAGGCTGATCTTGTCCATGTCGAACCCGGCGCGCCCTTACTGGCTCTTGCGCGGCGGTCGTCCGCGGCGGGGCTTGGTCTCGGCGCGCGCGCCGTGGATGCGGGAGCGCAGGCGGGCGATGGCCTGGCTGTGGAGCTGACACACGCGGGACTCCGAGACCCCGAGGACCTCGCCGATCTCGCGCAGGTTGAGGTCCTGCTCGTAGTAGAGGCCCATGACGGTCTTCTCACGCTCGGGCAGGTCATCAATGGCGTTCACCAGCACCACGCGCATGTTCTGGTCCATCAGCACGTCGAGCGGATTGTCCTGGGCACTGCCCACGGCATGCCGCTCCAGGTAGTCATCATCGTCGGAAGCGGTGAAGTCCTCGAAATAGACGAGCTGGTAGCCGCGGGCCTCCTGCAGCATCTTCTGGTAGTCAGACAGGGGCAGATCCAGCGCGTCGGCCAGTTCCTTCTCGCTCGGCTGACGACCGAACTCCTGCTCGAGCTGGTGCACCGCAGCTTCGATGCGCCGCATGTCACGACGCAGCGAGCGGGGCAGCCAGTCGTTCTCGCGCAGGCCGTCGAGCATCGCGCCGCGGATGCGCTGCACTGCGTAGGTCTCGAACTGGGCGCCGAGCCCTTCCTCATACCGGTTGATGGCGTCCAGCAGACCCAGCATGCCGTTCTGAATGATGTCCTCGACCTGAACGCTGGCAGGCAACTTGGCCATCAAATGGTAGGCAATGCGCTTGACCAGCGGTGCGTATTGCGTGACCAGCTGGTCCTTGTCCATGCGTCCTGATGCAGTGTACATATCTCGTCCGGTCTGCTTGGGCGCCCAGTGGCCCGGTTCCCTTGAAGCGTTATGTCGCCCATTTTGCGACGAAGCGCCCCCAGCCTTCCACAATTTTGGTTTGTTTGCGAATTTTCGCGCTTCGGGGTTCATGCCCGGTGACCTCCTGTCATGCCTTGGGTTCGCGTCCATGCCGACAGCCGGCGCAAGAATGCGGCCGATGCCTGGCGCTCCCTGCGGGGCGGCGCCTGGTCCTGGAGACGGGCTGCAAGATCGTCCCGTTCCAGTTCGCCAATCAGGCGCAGGGGCAGCCCCACCTGCCGCCGGACCAACGCCTCGAGCTGGCCGTATAGCGCCAGGGCCTCGTGCCGGTCGCGGGCACCGGCAACCGCGACAGCCAGGTCGCCGGCACCTGCGCCGGCGAGCTGACGAATGATCGCGACCCCGTCGGTGACACCCCGCGCGCTGGCCTCAATGACCAGCATCCGGCTGGGCGCCGCGAGCACGAAGGGCGAAGGGCGCGACCATTCGGCCTGGACCCCGTGCACGACCATCAGCTGCGTCCGGCGCTGGATCTCGGCCAGACCGGTGACGAGGTGATCGCGTCGGTCGTCGTCGAGCAAGGGCAGCGCCAGCGCCGCACCACCGACCGACAGATGCGTCAGGTCGCGTCCCAGCTCACTGACCAGCGAGCCGATCTGGGTCGCCCCGTCGATCAGATGCAACAGGTCGCCCCGGGGCTCGACACCGAAGGCCTCGAGCAAGCCACCTTCGCCCGGCGTTTCGTCCAGCACCGCGACCCCCGGCGCACGCCGCGCCAGCTCCATCAGGGTGCGGGCAGCCAGTGCCTGGGGGGTACGCCCGGCGGCGAACATCGCCACCACCGCGGGCGGCGAGCGCCGGAACAGTCGGCGAAGGCCGCTGGCCTGATCTTCTCGACCGTCCAGCATCTCAGACCCCCGCGCCGTGGGACATCAGCATGCCCGCCTCTTCGCTCCGGAGCTTCCAGGCCGACCCCTGGGCCTGCTCCTTGAGGGCTCGGTGCAGCAGATAGGTCCGGTTGGGCAGATGCAGATCCTCGGGCACGCGCTGGCCGTTGGCCACGTAGAAGAGGTCCATCTGGTGGCGGATCGCCACGTCGAGCGCCGGCGCCAGGGATGCAGCCTCATCCACCTTGGTGAAAATGCACCCGGCGAGGTCTGGCCCATCGTAGGCAGCCACCACGTCATCAAGGGTATCGCCCCGGCTCGTCGCATTGAGCAGCAGCAGGCGGCGGACTTCGCCGGCTCCGACGAGCATGGCCGTCTGCTCGGCCACCATGCGATCCCGCTGTCCCATGCCGACGGTGTCGATCAGCACCATGTGCTTGTTGCGCAGTTCGGCGAGCGTCTGGCGCAGGTCAGCCGCGTCGCGCACGACAAACACCGGCACGCCAAGGATGCGGCCGTAGATGCGAAGCTGTTCGTGGGCGCCGATCCGGTACCCATCGGTCGTGATCAGGGCCAGCTTGTCGGCCCCGTGGCGGACCACGCAGCGGGCCGCGAGCTTCGCAGTCGTGGTCGTCTTGCCGACTCCGGTAGGGCCCACCAGGGCATACACGCCCCCGCGATCGATGATGTCGGTATCGTTGGCCACCGCCCGCAGCTGATGATTGATCAGATTCTTCGCCGCGGTACGCGCTGCAGCAGCGTCGGTCTCGGCATCGATGCCATCGGCGATCCGGCGAGCCAGCTCGGCCGAGAAACCCGCCTCAAGCAACTCGGCCATCAGGCGGGTGCGGGCCGGCGCATTGCGGCTGACTTCGCCCCACGCAAAGCCCGCCAGCTGACGCTCAATCATGCTGCGGATGCCGCCCAGCTCACCCATCAGCTTCTCGTTGGTGGCCTGCAGTTCGCGTATGCGCGCTTCGGCCTCGACGTTGGGCATCGTCGCGGCCGCCGGGCGACGCGCGGGGGCGGGCTCGCGGGGTGCGTCATCGCTCCGCCGGGCAGCCGCCGGTTCGATGCGCCGCGCCCGCGGCGCAGCTTCGACGAAGAGGTCGTGATCAACAGGCCGCTGCGGTACCTGCCGGGCCGGCATGTGGACCTCGCTGGCCTCGACCCGGGGCGGCGTGAAGGGGCGCACCGTGCGCGGCGCCTCCACGGAGGGCTGCGTTTGCTGGCGCGAACGGGCCTTGCTCAGGCTGCGGCGGAACTCGTCTTCGGCAAGGGAGGCGGCGGGCGCCGGCCGTGCCGGCTCCGACGCCGGCCGCGGTGCCACGGCTGCCGCTTTCGGCTCACTCAGCGCATCGGCCGGCAGGGCCAGTATCTCGACGCCGCCTTCGACGGCGCGGTTGGACAGCACGATCGCGTCGGAGCCGAGTTCCTCCTTCAGTTCGCGCAGGGCCTCACGGGCGCTCCTGGCGAAATAGCGACGTACTTGCATGATCGGTCTCCAATGCTCTGGCGGGCCTGTGCCCGCTCTGTCCTGGATACCGATTATCCCGACCACCCCGCAATTCGAACGGTGGGTAAAGCGGGGAAAAACCGTCCAATCCTTCCCCACCGGCCGGCCTCGTGCGGCGTGTCACGCCGGCACGCTCAGTCTCGTTTTCGGCCCTTCGTCGGCTTGCCCTGGGGGCCGCGACCACGCGGGCGATCGGCGCCCGGATTGTCGCGCCCGCCGGCCGCGGGTCTGCGCGGCGCGTCGAAGCCGCCCGGGCGCCCACCGGACCAGCCGGCGCCGCGCTCATCACGCCCGCCAGCACCCGGCTTGCCACCCCGGGGACCGGATGGCCGGGGGCCATCGCGCTGTCCGTCGCGCTGGCCTTCGCGGGGCTCACGGCGCCAGCGATCCTCGCCACCACCACTACCGCCAGCCGGCTTGCCGCGGCGCGCCGTCGGAGACGGCTGCCAGGCCCGCTTTCCGCCGGGAGCCGGCGGTCCTGGCCGACGTTCCGGCATCCGGCCGTCGTCGAGCTCGATGCCGAGCGGCACCTGACGCACCCGAACACGCCGCAGCACGGCCAATACGTCGGCCGACAGATCAGCCGGCAGTTCGACCGTACTGAAATCGTCGAACAGGTCGATGCGCCCGATGCGGCGGCTGTCGATACCGCCTTCATTGGCAATCGCGCCGACCAGGTCACGTGGCGCGACCTGCTGGCGACGGCCCACCTGCACACGGTAGCGAACCAGCGCCATGGCGCCGGCCGGGGCGGCGGGTCGCCGCAACGGCGCCCGCTCGTGTTGCGCAATCGACGAGGCTGCACGTGGCTCGCCCGGCGCAGCAAACGACCTGGGCGCACTGGCTGCCGGCGCCGCAAATGCTCGCGATTCGGGCACTTCGGGGCGCGCATACGACCGGGAGGAATCGACGGCTGGCGCCGCGCCGATCTGGTCGACGTCGATGCGCAGCGGCCGATCCTTCTGGGCCAGCCAGGCCAGCGCCGCGCCGATGCGGCGCACGTCGGTACCCAGTTCGGCCTCCATCTGCCCCATCAGCGATTCGAAGTAGCCGAGTTCCTCGCCTTCCAGCACATCGAGGATTTCCTGCTTGAAGCGTGCCACCCGCCGGTCCGCCAGGGCGGCCTTGGTGGGCAGGCTCATGGGCTCGATCGGCTGGCGCGTGGCCCGCTCGATGAACTTGAGCATGCGGCGCTCTCGGGGCGCCACGAAGAGGATCGCGCAGCCGGTGCGGCCCGCCCGGCCGGTGCGGCCGATGCGGTGAACGTAGGCTTCGGTGTCGTAGGGGATGTCGTAGTTGATGACGTGGCTCACCCGCGCCACGTCGATCCCCCGCGCCGCCACGTCGGTGGCGACGACGATGTCGATGCCACCGGCGCGCAACTGCTCGATGGTTCGCTCGCGCAGGGACTGGTGCATGTCGCCGTTCAGGGCAGAGGCGGCGTAACCCCGCGCCGAGAGCTTGTCGGCCAGCTCCACCGTGGCGTTCTTGGTGCGGACGAAGATGATCGCTGCATCCAGGGTGTCCTCGACCTCGAGGATGCGGGTCAGGGCATCCAGCTTGTGTACACCGCTGACCTGCCAGTAGCGCTGGTGAATGCTGGGCAGGGTCGCCTGGGTCGGCGCGATGCGCACTTCCCGCGGCTCGCGCAGGTGGCGATGGGCGACGCGCCGGATCGGCTCAGGCATCGTGGCCGAGAACAGCGCTACCTGGCGCGTCTCGGGCAGGGCCTCGAGGATGCGCTCGACATCGTCGATGAAGCCCATGCGCAGCATCTCGTCGGCCTCGTCGAGGACCACGGCCTGCAACCGGTCCACCTCGAGGCTCTCCCGCTCCAGGTGGTCGATGACCCGCCCGGGCGTTCCGACCACGACCTGCGGCCCGCGCGCCAGCTGGCGCAACTGCATGCCGAGGCTCTGGCCACCATAGATCGGCAGGATGTGGAAACCGGGCAGGTGGTGGGCGTACTTCTGGAAGGCCTCGGCGACCTGGATCGCGAGTTCCCGCGTGGGTGTCAGGACGAGCACCTGGGGCGCGTTCACTCCGGCATCGATGCGGCTCAGGAGCGGCAGCGCGAAAGCGGCCGTCTTGCCGGTGCCCGTCTGGGCCTGGCCGAGGACGTCGTGCCCTTCGAGGAGGACGGGAATGCACGCGGCCTGGATCGGAGACGGGCGCTCATAACCAATCTCGGCGAGCGCCTCGACAAGGGCGTCGGGCAGGCCGAGATCGGCGAATGCGGGGCTCCCCTCGCCGTCGGAAGGGGTGGGAGATACGTCGTTCATCTGGATAATCTTCGGAGTGGGGCGCGGCGTCGCTGCGCGCGGAGAGAATGGCGCAACCGCCTGTCGCGCCCGACCCTCCATTGTCACAGAACCTGCGGGCCAAGGATAGAACGACAGACCGACGGCAGCCGGCAAACCCCCGGATTTGTGGCATTTATCCCCGCGCGGCGACCCGCCCGGCGCTAAGATTCCGGAAAACGACGCCTTTTGTAACGAATTTGCCAGCCCATCCTAACCCCGACCCCTCCCAACGCAAGCGCTCCCGGCGGCATCGCAGAACGCGATTGAGCGAGGTTCGCCTGCTCGCGCTGAGCATCGCGATTCCCGCCGCGCTCGTCGCCATCGCCATCGCCGTCTCGACCCTCCTTGACGACGGGGCCGGGCAAGGGGCGCCGGAAGCGAACCGGGGCGTCGCCCAAAGCGCCCCCGCACCACGCGCCGAACGCATCCCGACGCCCACGCGCGCGGCCCCCACGGCGACGGCAACGCCTGGCGCCGACAGCCGCTGCCCCGAGGACGGCGAGGTGGCGTCCCACCTGCTGGAGGCGGCGGCATGTGGCGACACGGCGGAGCTGACCCGGCTGCTGCGCGACGGCGCCCAGCCGGACCCGACCGACACGCGCTCGCGTTTCGCAGGCTTCACCGCCTTGCACCATGCTGTTGCCCGGGGCGACCGACAGGCCATTCAGCTGTTGCTCGACACGGGCGCACGCGCTGACGCGCCTGACCGGCATGGCAACTCGCCGCTGCATCTGCTGACCCTCGGTGATCGTATCGTCGGCGATGCCGAGATTGCCCGCACCCTGGTTCATGCCGGCGCTGACGTGCTGCGCGCCAACCGGGCGGGGAAGACGCCGCTGCAGACCCTTCAGGCGCATCCCCGACTGGCGCGCGCCAGCCCAGCGCTGACCCGCTACCTGGCGGAGACCACCGAGCAGGTCAGCCTCCTCGCCAGTACCCGCAGTTATCTCAATCGCGAGAGCGCCCCCCCCAACGCCTTTGCGGCCCTGAACATCGATACGCCCCCCGTGCAGGGCGTCTTCGACCTGCCCGAACAGGGTGCCCCACCGGATACCCAGGTGCGCGAGACCATCCTGTCCTGGGCCAGCGCCTGGAGCCGGGGCGACGTAGGCGCCTACCTGGCCCACTACGCTGCCGATTTCCAGCCACCCGAGGGCGGCACCCGCGCGGACTGGGCGCAGTCCCGACGGGCGCGGATCGAGGCAGCAGAGCACATTGTGGTGACGGCGGATGGCCTGGCGATTCGGGTCGACGGCGACCGGGCCGAGGCGAGCTTCACCCAGACCTACCGCGCCCGGGGCGTGCGCGACGTCTCGCGCAAGCAGATGGCGCTGGTACGGCGGGCCGGCGCCTGGCGGATCGTCTCCGAAGTGGAACGCCGGCGCTGAGCCCGGCTTGCCGGCGGCGGGCGCAAGGCGGATCATTCATTGCTCATAGTGCATGACGTCCGTGATGTCGCCCATTGGCCGCCGCCTGCTACTGATCGCCCTGGCCGTTGCTGCTGCCGTTGCAGCGGCCGTCTGGCTGGGCCGGGCCGACCCGGTTAAGGTCCGCGTCACGATGGTCGGCGAGGGCACTGTGGCGTCAACGCTCGCGAATACCCGAGCGGGAGAGGTTGAATCGTGCCGCCGGGCAAAGCTTTCGACAATTTCGGGCGGGCGGATCGAACGCATCGAGGTCTCGGAAGGCGACGATGTGGTCGAGGGGCAGTTGCTGATGACGCTCTGGGCCGAAGACCAGGCCGCGCAGCTGGCTGTGGCCCGGGCCGGGCTCGAAAGCGCTCGCAAGCGGGTTGGCGAGGTGTGCACCCAGGCGGCCAACGCTGCAGATGAGGCGAGGCGGCAGACCGCGCTGCTGAAGAAGGGTTTTGTTTCAGCCTCCCGCGAGGAACAGGCGCGGGCCGACGCCACGGCACGCCGCGCCGCCTGCGCCACCGCGCGGGCCGATGTCCAGGCCGCCGCGGCTCGCGTCGCAGCGAGCGAGACAGATCAGCGCCGGACACGGCTGCTCGCACCGTTCGCAGGCACCATCGCCAAGATCACCGGCAAGCTCGGGGAATACACGACGCCCTCGCCGCCCGGTGTCGCGATGCCCCCGGCCATCGACCTCATTGACCGCAGCTGCCTCTACGTCACGGCCCCGATGGACGAGGTCGACGCACCGCGCATCCGGGTCGGACAGACCGCCACCATCACCCTCGACGCGATGCCGGAGCGGCACTTCGCGGCGCGCGTCAAGCGGATCGCTCCCTATGTCGCGACCGTTGAGCGTCAGGCGCGGACCGTGGACATCGACGTGGAATTCCAGGACCCCGCCGACACCGAGGGCCTGCTCGTCGGCTACAGCGCCGACGTGGAGATTCTGCTCGACCGCCGAGAACAGGTCCTGCGCATTCCGACCGCGGCGATCCGCGAGGGCAACCGGATTCTTGTCCTGGGCGCAGACGGCCTGCTGCAGGCACGGACCGTGGAGACTGGCCTCTCCAACTGGGAGTTCACCGAGGTCGTAGGCGGGCTGGCACACGGCGAGGCGGTCGTCACCTCCCTCGAGCGGGAAGGCGTCGAGGCGGGTCGGCCGGCCGTCATCGACGCCACGGACGGCTGACCGCGGAGCCGAGCCCGGCATGGCGCAGGTCGAACTCGCGGGCATCGAACGCATCTTCCACCTCGGCGACGCCGAGGTTCATGCCCTGCGCGCCATCGACCTGACGATCGAGGCGGGCGAGTACGTGGCGGTGATGGGGCCGTCCGGCTCCGGCAAATCGACCCTGCTCAACCTGCTCGGCCTGCTAGACCTGCCCGATCAGGGCACCTACCGGCTGGAAGGGCGCGACGTCACGTCCCTCGGGCCTGACCAGCAGGCCGCGGTGCGCAGCGGCCGGATCGGCTTCGTCTTTCAGAGCTTCCACCTGATTTCTCGCCTGTCGGCCGCCGAGAACATCGCGCTGCCGATGACCCTGGCGGGCATCCCCCCCGAAACGCGGGATGCCCGCGTGCGTCAGGCACTGATCGACTTCGGCCTCGACGCGCGCGCCGATCACCGCCCCGACCAGCTCTCCGGCGGCCAGCGCCAGCGGGTCGCGATCGCCCGCGCGACGATCATGCAGCCGGCGATCCTGCTCGCCGACGAGCCGACCGGCAACCTGGACCGAGCCACCGGCCACGAGGTGACCCGTCTGCTCGAGGACCTGAATACGCGCGGTACGACGCTGATCGTCGTGACCCACGATCCGGCGATGGGCGAGCGGGCCCGCCGACGCGTCCTGATGGAGGACGGTGCGATTCGGCGCGACGAGCGGCCGACCCCGCCATGAGGCTGCTCGATACGGTCCGCTTCGCCGCCGGCGCGGCCCTCGGCGCGCCGCTGCGAACCGCCCTGATGGCACTCGCGATGGCCATCGGCGTCGCTGCCGTGGTCATCCTCACCGCCCTCGGCGACGGTGCCCGGCGCTATGTCGTCGGCGAGTTCAATTCGCTCGGCTCGAATCTCGTGATCGTCCTGCCGGGACGCACCGAGACGGGCGGCCTGGGCATCGGCGGGCTGTCCGCCACGACCCCCCGCGATCTGACCCTGGAAGACGCCGCTGCCCTGCTCCGTGCCCCTGGCGTGGTGCGCATCGCGCCGCTGGTGGTCGGCGATGCAGAAATCTCCACTGCCGGGCGCCTGCGCTCTGTTTTCGTCGTCGGCACCCATGCCGACTTCCGCCAGGTGCGCCAGGTGAACGTGGCCCAGGGTCGCTTCCTGCCCGACGAAGGGCTGCGCCATGGCGGCAACTGGGCCGTCATCGGGGCCACCCTGCGCGAGCAGATGTTCGGTGCCGCACCCGCCCTCGGCGCGCACCTGCGCATCGGCGACCGCCGTTTCCGGGTGATCGGCGTGCTCGAGGCGTCGGGCCAGGGCCTCGGCATGGACATGGACGAACTGGTCCTGATCCCGGCCCCGGTGGCCCAGGCGATGTTCGACACCAACACCCTCTTCCGCATCCTCGTCGAGGCGCGGGACAGAAACGCGATCCCGACGGTCAAGCGCGAGATCGAACGCATACTGCGGGCCCGCCACGACGGCGAATCCGACGTGACGCTGCTCACCCAGGACGCCGTGCTGGGGACCTTCGACCGCATCCTCTCGGCGCTGACCCTCGCGGTCGCCGGCATCGGCGCGATCAGCCTCGCGGTGGCCGGCATTCTGGTCATGAACGTGATGCTTGTGGCGGTGGCCCAGCGCACCAGCGAGATCGGGCTGCTCAAGGCCCTGGGAGCCAGTGCCGCGATCATCCGCCGCAGCTTCCTCGTCGAGGCGGCCCTGCTCTCTCTCGCCGGCGCGGCCGGCGGCCTGCTGATCGGCTACGCGGGCGCGGCAGCCCTGCGCGTCGCCCTGCCGGACCTGCCTGCCGACCCGCCGGCCTGGGCGGTGCTCGCCGGGCTCGCCACGGCGCTCATCACCGGCATCGTCTTCGGCGTCCTGCCGGCCCGCCGCGCCGCCCGGCTCGACCCGGTCGAAGCCCTCGCAAAGCGCCACTGAAATGCGCACGGCCGACCTGTTTTCGCTGACAGGCCGCGCCATCGCGGCACATCCGCTGCGCAGCTTCCTGACCCTGCTCGGCATCGCCGTCGGCGTGGCCGCGGTGATCCTGCTCACAGCCATCGGGGAGGGCGTGCACCGTTTCGTGCTGGCCGAGTTCACCCAGTTCGGGACCAACGTGATCCAGGTGGTCCCCGGCAAGACCGCAGCCCGCGGCGGACCACCCGGCCTGCCGACCACGGCGCGCCCGCTGACCCTGGAAGATGCGCTCGCGCTGGAGCGCCTCGCCGGTGTCACCGCGGTCACGCCGATCGTCTCCGCCAACGCCGAGGTTGAGGGCCAGGGGCGGGTGCGACGCAGCGCGATCTATGGTGTCGGCCCGGCGATGTCGGAGGTGTTCTCGATGGGAGTAAACAGCGGCCGCTTCCTGCCGCCGGACGACCTCCGCCAGGCGCGCGCACTGGCGGTGCTCGGCGCCACCCTCAAGCGGGAGCTGTTCGGCCAGGGCAGTGCGCTGGGCGCGCGAATCCGTATCGCCGGCGAGCGCTATCGGGTAATCGGGGTCATGGCGCCCAAAGGGCAGTTTCTCGGTACCGACCTGGACGACTCGGTCTTCGTGCCGGCGGCACGGGCCCTGGCGATGCTGGACCGGGAGGGACTAATGGAGATCAATCTGGGCTACCGGGATGGCTACGCCAGCGCCGACATGGCGAAGGCGGTCTCGGAACTGCTGGTCGCCCGCCACGGGCGGGAGGACTTCACCATCACGACCCAGGAGGACATGCTGCGCAGCCTTTCGAAGATCCTCGGCATCCTCACCACAGCGGTCGGCGCGCTGGGCGGGATCTCGCTGCTCGTAGGGGGTGTGGGCATTGTCACGATCATGACCATCGCGGTCGCCGAGCGAACGCCCGAGATCGGGCTGCTGGTGGCGCTGGGCGCACGCCGGGCCACCATCCTGGCCCTGTTTCTTGGCGAGGCGATCCTCCTCTCGCTACTCGGCGGCTTGCTCGGCCTGGCGACGGGGGCCGGCATTGCCACCATCGTGCAGCTGGCAGCGCCGGGCTTGCCGGTTGCGGTGCCCTGGCGCTATGTGGCCGTCGCACTGGCGACATCGATCGGGATCGGGCTCGTCGCCGGCGTCCTGCCCGCGCGCCGCGCAGCCACGCTGGACCCTGTGGACGCCCTGCGCAGCGAGTAGACCTGCGCCGCCGGCCCGGCGCGCGGTGGCGGCCAGGGCCTTCCCGCCGGATTGCTCAGCGGGACATCTTGATCAGGCGGTCCGCCATGTCCTGCAGCGGCCGCGCGTTCATCGGATGCAGGCGGGAGAAGATCGCGATCTGGTCGA
Source organism: Rhodocyclaceae bacterium (assembly GCA_020445665.1). Taxonomy (GTDB): domain Bacteria; phylum Pseudomonadota; class Gammaproteobacteria; order Burkholderiales; family Rhodocyclaceae; genus Cognatazoarcus. The sequence continues at coordinate 4,386 of JAGRGD010000001.1, read as the reverse complement.
CCGAGACCTGCACCGGCTGGCGCATCACCATCCACATCACACCCTCGGTGCAAGGCGGCGTCGTGAGCGAGCCCATGAAAGTAGCATAGCGGCGATCGACCGGCAGCAGGTCGTTCGGATCGATCGCGATCTCCGGCGCGTAGCTCGCCTGCCGCTCGAGGGGCAGGTTGTTCCACAGGGTCTGCACGATCGGATGGGCCGTCCCCCGCTCCAGCATCACCGACACGACGGCCAGGCGGCCATCCAGGTCCTGGTGCACCAGGTGCACTTCCATGTCGTAGCCACGGCCACCGATACGGAATTCCGACGGGCGGTGGAAGTGGAACTGGATCAGGTCGTAGGTGCGCCCCATGACGCGGATCGTGCTGCCGGTGCCGAGATTCACCTGCACCGTGTGACCATTGTCGACGATCCGGAAGTAGCTGGGCAGGTAGGAGAACTCGATCGGAGCGAGATCCACCCGGATGCCGTCGCTGATGTCGATGGGGCTCTGCCGGTTGCCGTTCTCGCAGGTTGAGAACTCGGGCTTGAGCTTGCCCCAGTTGTCCGGGCCGCCGATACCCGAGTAGTCCCAATGGATGTGGGAGAGGTCCGGCTCGGCCGGCTTGGCCGGGGCACGCTTGCTGCTGACCTTGGTCGCGCGGGCCGCATGGGTGTCGCTCGGTGCCGCGCGGGCCAGCACCACCTTCGGTTTCGGTGCCGGCTTCGGCGTCGGCGCGGCCGCCCGCACGGGAGCCGGGTGGGACTCGGCCTTGCGGACGGGCGCCGGCTCGGGATCGTGGTGCTCCGCCTTCGCAGGCGCAGGGGCGCGCTCCGCATGGGCGGGGGCCGGTGTAGCGTGATCGCCGCCGTGCGTGTCGGATACGTTCTTCGCCTCGGCGTACTTCAGGGCCGACAGTCGCGCCTGGACCGCAGCCTGCTTCTGGGCCTCGGTGAGGGGCCTGATGAACTGCGGCAGGATGCTCCGCTCGGACTCCGTCCGGGTCTCGCCATGGGCCTCGGGCTCGGACCGGTCCTCCACTTGCGCCACCTCGGTCGGGGGCTCGGCATGGGTATCCTGCGCAGGCTTGTCCCCGGCCTGCTCGGCTGCACTGGCGGCCTCTTCGGCCATCTGGGCAAGTTGTGACGCGGTGGCGGGCTGGCACACCTCCCGGAAGAGGCGATCATCCACGCTGCCCGGAGCGACCTTGATGACCTTCGGCTCGACCACCCGCTCCTCCCGGAGCAGGTGTTGCTCGGCGTCGAGGTACACCCGCTTGATCGTCGAGAAGGTGCCGCGACGGCAATCGTAGCGATTGAGCGCCTTGACGCTCTTGTAGCCTGCGGCCGCGACCTCTTCGTCCTTCATGACGATGCGCCCCCAGGCCACCTTGGTGCCGGGGTCGGACTGGAGAATGCTGGCCTTGTCGATCTCGACACGGCGGTTCTTGCCGGCGACGATCTCGACCCACTCGGCCGCGTGGGCGCCAGTGCTGACACCGAGTGCCGCGATGAGGGCGAGAAGGATAGGTCGCATGAGGGACTCCAACAGCTGAATTTCGAGGATTCAACGATTTTTTCGGCACGCAGCCGCCGGACTTGAGGATGAGCCGACCGCTCCGGTAGTGTTCGCTCCGTTCGCCATGAAGGGGGTATACCGATGAGCCAGCCGATTCCGCGCGTCGCCAGCATCGCGGGCGTCGATCCGAGTGGAGGCGCGGGCCTGCTCGCCGACCTCAAGACCTTTTCGGCGCTGGGCGCCTATGGCTGCGGCGTGGTCACTGCCCTTACGGCGCAGAACACGCAGCAGGTCAGCGGCGTCCATGTGCCCCCCCAGGACTTTCTCCGCCTGCAGATCGATACCCTGTTCGCCGATGTCGCGATCGATGCGGTGAAGCTGGGCATGCTGGCCGACGCCGCGACGGTTCGCACGGTGGCGGATCGCCTGGCCCACTTCGACGCGCGGCAGGTGGTCTGCGACCCGGTCATGGTCGCCAAGAGCGGCGATGCGCTGCTCGCCGACAGCGCCGTCGCGATGGTCCGCGAGGCCCTGCTGCCGAGGACCTTCGTCCTGACGCCGAATCTGCCCGAAGCCGGCGTACTGCTCGAACAGCGCGCGCCGGAGTCGGTGCGGGAGATGTATCGGGCCGCCGAGCGCCTGCGCGAGATGCTGCCCCTGGGCGACGAGCGCTGGGTGCTGCTCAAGGGCGGCCACCTGCCGGGCGGCGAGCTGACCGACCTGCTGTTCGACGGCGATCGGATGATCGAGATGGCCGGGCAGCGGATCGACACGCCCAACACCCACGGCACGGGCTGCACGCTGGCTTCCGCCGTCGCGGCGCTGCTGCCCCGCCATGCGGGTGGCTTCCGCCCCGTCGAGAACGCCGTCCGTCAGGCGCGCGACTACCTCACGCGGGCCATCGCCGCGTCAGGCCAGCTCCGGGTGGGCCACGGGCATGGCCCGGTGCACCACTTCCATGCGCTGTGGGCTAGGCCCGGAAGCTGACTGGTTCGCCCCCGGCACCGTCGTCGTGCTCGACGGTGACGGTACGGAAACGCAGGTCGATCAGGGCCCGGCACCAGGCCGCGCCGGCGCGCCAGCCCATCGCTACGCTGCTGTCGTTGGAGTACTCCAGTTCGAAGCTGCCCTCAAAGGCCGGGTGGTTGCGCCGCAGCCGCATCAGTGCGAGCAGGCGCTGCACCACCGGCGCCGCGACCGCGATATTGGCGGCATCGAGGGTGTAGTAGTGGCGGTTGATGTCGCGCAGCTCGCCGGTCGAGGTCATCAAGGCCTCGTCGTTCTGCCCGGCGAGCAGGCCCACGTAGTAGATCTGGGGAATGCCCGGCGCAAAGAGCTGGATGGCCCGGGCCGCGATGTAGGCGTCGTCGTCCCGCTTCAGCGCATCGTAGAAGGTGCAGGTCAGCTGGTAGATGGCACCCACGCTGTGCACATTGGCCGCCGAGCCTCGCAGGATCGGATCCGCACTGCGCTCCGAAACATTCGCGATCAGCGCCTCGATCGCCGCCGGGGGCAGGATGCCCTCGACGTCGGGGATGCAGATGCCATCGTGGGTGTCGAGCACCGTGACCTGCTGGTGCGGACACATCCGCAGCCACCCCTTGAGATAGCGGCTGTCGGCATCGAGGAGCGAATACAGCACCAGCGGCGGCAGGGCGAAGGCGTAGCACCACATGCCCCGATCCGCGATGGCGTACTGCCAGCTCGGGTGGTCGTGCACTTCCGGCAGCACCTCGGCCGAATACTCGGCCGACTTGTCCCGGAACCACTCGAGGATCTCCCACACCCGCGGCTCGACCAGGAAGCAACTGGTGCCGATCTGCTTGGTGGTGTAGCCGAAGGCATCGAGCCGGAACAGCTTGACGCCCCGCGCCGTCATGAAGCGGAGGTTGTCGTCCATCAACGCGAAGGTCTGCGCCGAGCGATAGTCGAGATCAACCTGGTGCTCGGTGAAGGTGCACCACACCCGGCCCCGACTCCCGTCGCCGAAGGTCACGTCCCGAAACGGCTCCTTCTCCTTGCGGATGTGAATCTTCGCCAGGTCGTCCGACGTGATCTCGCCCATCTCGTCCACGTCGATGAACAGGCCGGCGTGCTCGGAGGCCGCGCCCTTGGCGACGAAGTCCTTGAACTCGGGCGACTCGTCGGCGATGTGGTTGAGCACCAGGTCGAGGCACAGGTCGAAGCGGGCGGCGAGGCGCGCGACGTCGTCCCAGTCGCCGTAGCGAGGCTCGATCTCCTGGTGTGTCAGTGGCGAAAAGCCACCATCCGCATTGGAGGGGAAAGGGGGCAGCAGATGGAGGCCACCGATCGCCTCCCCGACCGGCCCGTCGAGAAATTGCTCCAGGTCTTTCAGGTCGCGTCCGATCCGGTCCGGATAGACGATCAGTTGCACTGACTTGCGCAGGCTCATGGGTGACTCCCGGTGGTGTTGGGGTGTGCCCCGGGCGGGCGAGTCCCATTCTAGGGCAGTCATACGGTAGGAAGGCAATCTCCACGCCCGTCAGCGCGTGTTTACAAGGGGGCGTGGCGCGGCGTAACCTGCCGGCGTTGCTAGGGGTGCTGGCGATGTCCGATCGCTGGCTGAGAGAGTCCCTTCGAACCTGTACGGGTAATGCCAACGCAGGGAAGCGCGTCGAACCGCTCCTTGTCCACCCGTCCCCCCCGACAAGGAGAACCCATGAACGCCACCGATAAATTCGTCGCCGCCTCGGCCCACGTGGACGAGGCCGCGATCGCGCCGCTGCCCAACTCGCGCAAGATCTACATCGAAGGCTCGCGCCCCGACATCCGGGTGCCGATGCGCGAGATCTCGCAGGCCGACACGCCCACCGGCTTCGGTGGCGAGAAGAACCCCCCGATCTTCGTCTACGACTGCTCCGGCCCCT
>JAGRGD010000191.1 GCA_020445665.1 Rhodocyclaceae bacterium | reverse complement strand
CCCCACATTGGCCGTCGCCGAGTCGTTCTGATCCACAAGGCCCCCACGGGGCCTTGTCTCTTTCGTCAGCAGGAGACCTTCATGATCACCATCCCCGGCCAACGGGCCATCAAGACCATCCACGGCAGGAACGGCGACTTCAACGTCGGCCGCCTGGCGACCTCGATCGGCGAGTTCGTCGTGAAGAACGCCGAGCTGGACCAGTATGCCGAAGGCAAGTACGAGGGCGATTTCATCATCACGGAGATCCGTCCCTCCACGTACAACGCCAACGGCCGCATGGTCATCGAAATCCGCGCCCACCTGGGCGGGATGACGCTGTCCAACATCGACGCCCTGAGCCGCGACGACGCCCGTCGGCTGAGTCCGCAGGAAGTCGATCCGCTCGATGAGGAAACGCCGGCCCCTGCGCCCGCCGAACCGAAGGCACCCGCCCGAGGCAAGGCCCGCAAGTCGCGCGATCCCCTGGTCGATACCACGCCGTTCGGCAGCGAACCGGCCGCCACGTCACCCGCGGCATCTGCCGATGCGGACGACGCAGCGCTGTTCGGCACGCTCTGGCCGCTGGGCGAGACCGTCAAGCTCGATGCCACCGTGGATCGCCGCGTCCTGCGTCAGCAGCGCGACCGCCTCGGCGAGCTGGGCTACGAGTTCGCTCCGCTGTCCCAGGACTGGCACCTCGCTACCGCCTGACCACCCGCCGGGGTTCTTCCCCCGGCGGGGCGGAACTCCGGCCTTTGTCACAGGAGAAATCCCATGGGCTGGACCTATGTCCGTACCTCACGCGATCAACTGATCCGCGAGCTGACCGCAACGGAAGACACCGATCGCGGGCGCCGCGAAGTCATCGACCACGCGCTGATCGACAACGTGCTGTGGAGCGTCGTGCGCATCACCGCCAAACAGCCAGGCTTGAGCGGCCTCGCGGCCGGCGAGTCGGTCTGCATCATCTGCTGCGACCTGCTGGAGGCCTCGGGCAACGAGTGGGGCTACAAGTCCCTCGTCGAAGCCGAGCATCCCTACTACTACTCGTGCCCGCTGCGCTTTCTCGCGATGGCGCCGGAGCAATGCGCCACCTGGCGCGCACGGGTGCGCAGCTGCCACGCACGGCACGGTGCCGCGGGCGGCGCCGCCGAAACGACGGCAGGGTGAGGTTCACATGGACACCATCCTGTCATCTCTCTCGGCCTCCCTGCTTGGCTTCGTCGAGGACCAGTTGTCGAACAACGACGTGTCCGCCGACGACGAGCTGCTGGAGCACTTCGTCGCCAACGGCCTCACCGAGGCGCAGGCGCGGCAGGCACTGACCTACCGCGACCCGTACCTGGGCCGCATCTATCTGGAAGGCTTCACGCCGATCCGCACGGGTGCGCAAGCGCTGCGCTTCAACCCGCACAGCCGGCAGTTCGAGCCGGACTGAACCACAGGCCTGTCCGGCCCTGCATTCCTCTTCGTCAGATCCCCGTCCGGCCCTGCACTGCAGGGCCATTTTTCGTCCCCGCAATCGCGCGCATCGGCGGTCCGCCCGTCGACGCCCATTGCTTTTTCCTCCAAGGAGATCGTCATGCAACTCGCATCCCGTTTCGCCCCTCGTTCGCCGGTGCTGCGTTCCAACCATCCGCTGTCGGATGACCAGATTCGCACCGTCGCCCCCTCCATCTTCGCGGAGACCCCGCACGAAAGCCGTTCCCAGCGCTATGCCTACATCCCGACCGCCGCAGTGCTCACCGAGCTTCGCAAGGAAGGGTTCCAACCGTTCATGGTGTGCCAGACCCGCGTGCGCCATGAAGACCGGCGTGAGTTCACCAAGCACATGCTGCGCCTTCGCCATGCCAGCCAGATCAACGGCGCAGAGGCCAACGAGATCATCCTGCTCAACTCGCACGACGGCAGCAGTTCGTACCAGATGCTTGCCGGCTTGTTCAGATTCGTCTGCATGAACGGACTGGTCTGCGGCGACACCACCGCCGACGTGCGCGTGCCGCACAAGGGCAACGTGACCGATCACGTCATCGAAGGCGCCTATGAGGTGCTGCACGGCTTCGGCCAGGTGCAGGATTCTCGCGACGGCATGCGCGCCATCACGCTCGATGAAGGCGAGGCCGAAGTCTTCGCCCGCTCGGCGCTGACGCTCAAGTACGACGAGTCGGGCAAGGCGCTGCCGATCACGGAGAACCAGATCCTGCGACCGCGTCGTTTCGACGACAACCGACCGGATTTGTGGTCGGTCTTCAACCGGGTTCAGGAGAACCTGGTCAAGGGTGGCCTGAGCGGCCGTGCCGCGAACGGGCGTCAGCAGAGCACGCGGCCCGTGCAAGGCATCGACCAGAACGTGCGGCTCAACCGGGCGCTCTGGCTGCTGGCTGACGGCCTGCGGCAACTGAAGGCTTGAACGGCCTGAACTCCAGCGGACCTGCTCGCAAGGGCATGGTCCGCTTTTTCTTGGGCGCTGATTGCCGTCGGCGCACGGTGCTGTCAGTAGTGGCTTCCCTAGCCTGGCGATCGACGGCCTGGCGGACAATCTCTCTCTGGCTGCAACCTCCCTGGCCTTTTCCTCCCTGAAGCCAAGCAGTCCATTTCGCCGCCTTCGGTTCGCGCCGGGGCGGCTTTTTCTATTTCGGGGCCGCGGCTTGCCTGCGAATAGGGAGACGGCGCATTGCCGTTTTGCGCTCCCTGCGTGGACGCCCATGAAGCAGGCTGCGTCCATGTCCGTCGGCGATGCCGACAACATGCCCAGGTAGCCCAGACCTTCAAGGCTACGGTGCGTCCTGACGCACTGGTTGTTCTTCTCGCCGAGACGTTCACCACGTTCCTTTCCACCCCGTGGGGCAGTGACTGCCTCAGCGGGCGGTGCTGCCTCCTTCTTCATCGAGGACATCACCATGCCCGTACCTACTGCTCCGAAACCGCTGTATCGCATCGACGAATGCCCCGACCTCATGGCCGATGGCTGCGTCGGTGACGAGAACGGCAACCTCGTCTTCCTCTCCCTCTGGGCGCGCGACACCGCGATCCAGCAGTTCCTGGCGCGCCTGACCCTCGGGCGCGACGAACAGGGACTCGACCAGTTCCACATCGTCAATTCGCAGGGCGGCTCCATCCCGGTCTTCGTCGGCAACGGCGAGAACCTGGAAAAGCGCAGCACCCGCGCCTATCGCCGCACGTTGTTCGGATCGCTCACCAACCTGTGGCTGGTCGACCGGCGTTGCGTCAGGCCGGACAAGTCCAACGCGAGCGCGCTGGTGCTCCTGCCGCGCGATGCCACACACCGGCTCGACCGGCTGTGGACGCTGGTGCAGGACACCTGCCCGCTGCCGTTGCTCGACCACTGGCGCGACCTCGTGCTGGACCTGCTGCAAAGCCGCTCGATGCTGACCCGCCTTCCGTTCGCCCTCGGGCCGCTGGAAGGCCACCGGCTCGCCATCGACGTACCGGCGCTGACCCAGGCGCTGGGCGGCTTGATCCGCGATGACGTGCTCACCACGGGCGAACCCGCGAAGCGCACCGCTCGCCAGCGGCCGCTCGAAGCGGTGGCCTGAACTCGTCGCACCGGACATGCACGCGCGCATGTCCGCTTCCCTTCATCACCAACCCAGGAGATTTCCGATGGCTCTCATGTTCCCGCGGCTTGCCCGCAACTTCGTCAAGAATGGGTACTTCCCGACCGACGAGCCCACGCTCGAAAGAGCGCTCGCCGCACTGGCGCCCGGCGATGCGCCGATGTGCATCCTTGATCCCTGCGCCGGCGAAGGCGTGGCGATCGCCGAAGCCGCGCACGCCCTCGGGCGCGAGCAGGTCAAGGCATTCGCCGTGGAGTTCGACGCGGAACGCGCACGCCACGCCCGCGGTCTGGTCGATCACGGCCTGCACGCGGACCTGATGGACACGCTCATCTCGCGCCAGTCCTTCGGCCTGCTGTGGCTCAACCCGCCGTATGGCGACCTTGCCAAGAATGCCGATGGCAACATCGGCTACCAGGGCCAGGGCCGCGCCAGGCTGGAAAAGCTGTTCTATCAACGGGCGCTGCCGCTGCTGCAATACGGCGGCGTGCTGGTGTTCATCCTGCCGAGCTACGTGCTCGATGCGGAGATGGTCGGATGGCTCAGTCGCCACTTCGCCGAGCTGCGCGTCTACCAGGCGGTGGACAAGCAGTTTCGGCAGGTGGTGATCTTCGGCCGCCGGGTCCGCCAGCGCGACCAGGCATCGGATGCGGTCAAAGCCGTGCGTGGTCTGCTGCTGCAGATCGGGCAAGGCGACGCCGAAGCCGAGGAACTGCCACCCGAATGGCCGTTCCTGCCATACACCGTGCCTGCCAGCCCGGCCGAGCCCGAGCACTTCTACCGCGTCACGATGGAGCCCGAGCAGTTCGCCTACGAAGTCGGCCGGCTGCAAGGGCTCTGGCCGATGGTCGATGCGCACCTGGGCGCCGCACAACAGTCGCTGCGGCCACCGGCGCGTGCCTTGTCGATCTGGCATCTCGCCCTGGCCTTGGCCGCGGGCGCGATTTCCGGCGTGGTGCGGTCCAAGGCTGGACGGACCTTGGTCGTGAAAGGTGACACCCACAAGGAGAAAACCCTCCAGACGGAGTTCACCGAACGCGACGACGGCACCGTGGCCGAGACTCGCATCCTCACCGACAAGTTCGTGCCGGTCATCCGCGCCTGGGACATGACACCGGGCTCCGCGACGCGGGGCGTGGTGTTGACCATCCGCTGATCGTTGTTCCCTGACGGCTTGCCGTCGCTTTCATTCACCCACCGGGGCCATGTCACCCCGCTGGGGTGCCGTGGCCTCTTTCATTTCTCGAAGGAGCACACCATGGCACTCGCTGTTCTTACCCCTGTATCGCAGACGCGCTTTGCCCCTGGGCAGATCGTCATGACCATCGGCGTCGATGCGCTGGTGCGACAAGGCCAGCTCAACCCGGCCCCCTACCTGCGCCGCCACCTTGGTGGCGATTGGGGCGATCTCGACGAGAGCGACCGGCGTCAGAACGACGCTGCGTTGCGCTCTGGCGAGGATCGGTTGTTCTCGTCCTACCAGGTCGCGCCTGACCTGAAGCTGTGGATCATCACCGAATGGGATCGCAGCGTGACCACGCTGCTGTTGCCCAGCGAATACTGATCTTCATCCCACGCGGCCGCGCGCCGCTTCATCTCATCCCACCCCGGGGCATGCCATCGCCCCGCAGGGGGAGGTGCATGCCCCATTCATCTGGAGCATCACCATGTCCCTCGAAACAGTCCCCACCACCGAAGCCGCAGGCAGCGAGCCCGTCCAGGGCGACCTGCTGGAAGCGGCGGATTCCGCTCTCACGCTCAGCCTTCAGGACTTCGTGTCCGAGTTCGGCGACGAGCTGCTCGACTCCCTCAACCGCGCGAACCCGCCGGTCTACAACGGCCAGGCGCGGCCGCATCGCCAGATCGTGCTGGCGAGCCTCAAGCGCAAGCTGTTCCAAGCGCAGGCCGAAGTGGTCCATGCCGTGACGGAGCTGCTGGCCGACCGCGGCGAACGCGCCGCGATCGTCAATGGCGAGATGGGCTG
>JAGRGD010000021.1 GCA_020445665.1 Rhodocyclaceae bacterium | reverse complement strand
CCGGCTGGGACATGGACCTGCTGCGCCTCGAGCTGGGCGACTTGCGGGAGGTGGGCTTCGACCTGACGCTGACCGGCTTCGACGAGCTGGCCGCCGAGGACATCCTGCAGGGTGGTACCGGCGGCGACGGGGGCAGCGGTGGCGGGCAGGACGACAACGGGCTGCAGTTGCTGGTGGTCTCCACCGACGCGCGCCTGATCTCGCTGCTGAAGGCACGCATCGGGGTGCCGGACGAGACGAACCGGGTGTCAGCGCATGATTTGCTGCGGGTGATTGGGGGTGGTGAATCGTGAGAGTTCCTGAACGGATCGAGCAGGTGGCCGTGGCCGCCCTGGTGCCCTATGCGCGCAACAGCCGCACCCACAGCGATGCGCAGGTGGCGCAGGTGGCGGCAAGCATGCGCGAGTTCGGGTGGACGAACCCGGTGCTGATCGACGGTGAGGGCGGCATCATCGCCGGCCACGGGCGGGTGCTGGCGGCTCGCAGCCTGGGCCTCAACGCCGTGCCGTGCATTCGCCTCGCGCACCTGAGCGAGGCCCAGCGCCGGGCCCTGCTGATCGCCGACAACAAGCTGGCCGAGAACGCGGGCTGGGACACCGAGCTGCTGCGCGTGGAACTGGGCGAGCTGAAGGACGAAGACTTCGACCTCTCCCTGCTGGGCTTCGATGACGCCGCCCTCGATGAGCTGCTGGCCGAGCCCCCAACGGCCGGGCAGACCGACCCGGACCAGGTGCCCGAGCCGGCCGCCGAGGCGGTGAGCAAGCCGGGGGACATATGGTGTCTGGGCCGGCACCGGATCGCCTGCGGCGACAGCACGGATGCCGACACGGTGGCGGCGCTTCTGGGTGGCGTGCGGCCGCACCTCATGGTGACGGATCCGCCCTATGGGGTGGAGTACGACCCGGCTTGGCGGCAACGGGCTGGCGTGAATACCAACACGAAGAAGTCAGGCAAGGTTCTGAACGATGACCGTGCGGACTGGCGCGAGGCATGGGCACTCTTCCCTGGAGAAGTCGCCTATGTTTGGCACGCCAGCCTATTCACGCGTGAGGTGCTCGATAGCCTTGAAGCGTGTGAGTTCGAGTACCGGGCGATGATCATCTGGGCGAAGGATCGGTTCACCCTTGGGCGTGGCCACTACCACTGGCAGCACGAGCAGTGTTGGTACGTGGTGAAGAAGGGACGCACCGGCCACTGGGGCGGCGACAGAAAGCAGTCGTCGGTGTGGAACATCAAGGCTCGGGAGGATTCAGGCCATGGCCACGGAACGCAGAAGCCCGTGGAGTGCATGCGGCGCCCGATCGAGAACAACAGCAGTCCGGGGCAGGCGGTGTATGAACCGTTTTCTGGCAGCGGCACCACGATCATCGCCTGCGAGCAGATCGCGCGGGTGTGCTACGCCATCGAGCTGAACCCGATCTATGTCGACGTGGCCATCCGTCGCTGGCAGGACTTCACCGGCCAGCGCGCGTACCTCGAGGCGACCGGGGAACCGTTCCCCGAGTGATCAGTAGAAGCTGCCGGGGACGCCGTTGATGGCCTGCGCGCCTTCGACGCGCACCGCCATGCCCGTCACGTGGGGCGCTGACCAGGAGAACCCGGAGACCGATCGGCCGTCCTGCACGCGGACCACCGCGTTGGCGCCAATGCGCCGGGCTTCATCGGCGAGGAGAGGGTAGAGCGAGGCGGCGCCCGAATATCCCGTTCTTGCCTCCGCCTGAATCGACCCCACCACCTCGAATTTGACGCCATCCGGTATCCGGGCTGGCGTGATCAGAACGGGGCCATCCCACGGCCCTCCCATATCAAGGACGGGGTTCGAGCTGACGATGGCCGAGCACGCGGTGAGCAGGTAGGCTGCAATCGCAGGCAGGGCATGTCGCATGTCGGCATCCGGTATGGCAAGGGGGAGGCAATTCTAGTTCATCGGCCCCGTGGCCGCGATTCTGGCGGACCCGGCCTCCCTTTTTTTGCGCGGCATCCCGGGCAACGCTGGCGGGATGGCGAAGAGCGACACCTATCAGCCGCTGACCGAGGTCGAGTTCCGCTGCGCGCCGTGCGAGCGCTGGTGGACGGCCGAGCCTGGGCGGGTGGAGGACTGGCCGGAGGACGAGATCCATCCGTGGCGCTACTTCGGCGCGTGTCCGGATTGTGGCCGCGAGCGGGAGCAGAGCGGGCGGCAGCGGGGGCTGTTGCGGGCGTGGCGGCGCTCGACCGGGCCGAAGACGGCCGAGGGGATGGCGGCGACGGCGAAGAACCTGGCGGGCCATCCGACGCCGGAGGAGGCGCTGCGCACGCGCTTCAACGGCATGAAGCACGGGTTGAGCGCGCGCGTGGCGACCTACTTCCCGGCCAAGCCGGACGGCTACGCCTTCTGCGGCGGCTGCGACGTGGCGCGGGACTACTGCCGGGCGCAGCCGTGCTGCATCCGCCAGACCGAGCACTTCATGCTGCATCACGCGGCGTTCGAGCAGAAGAACCCGAAGCACCTGATGGGCATCT
>JAGRGD010000190.1 GCA_020445665.1 Rhodocyclaceae bacterium | reverse complement strand
TCCCGCATCTTGAACAGCACCCGGGCCCGGCGCTGCGGCGCCGTTTCGCCCCAGGCGGCCTGGGCGCGGACCGCGCTGGCCACCGCCGCATTGACATCCGCTTCGCTCGCCAGCGCCACCGTGCGGGCCACCTTGCCCAGGGCCGGGTCGAAGACGTCGCTGCGGCGATCGCCGGTCGATTCGACCGCCTTGCCGTCGATCCAGTGGGGGAGGGTGTCCGGGGCGCTGATGTAAGTGAAGCTCATGGATGTGTCTCCTGACAGGTGGCTTTCTAGCGAATGATGTCCATTGAAGCGCGTCACCCGGGCGCTGTCCAATGACTTATCCTTGTCTGCGTTATGAGCATCGTTTATATCGGATGATGGACATCAACCACCTTCGCGCCTTCGTGACCGTCGCCCGCGAAGGTAACCTGACCCGCGCCGCCGAGCGCCTCTTCGTGACCCAGCCGGCCCTGAGCCTGCAGGTCAAGAAGCTGCAGGAGGCCCTTGACCTGACGCTGTTCGAGCGTACGCCCCGCGGCATGCGCCTGACCGAAGCCGGCCAGCGCCTGCTGCCGGCGGCCGAGCGGGCCCTGGGCAGCGTCGCCGAGTTCCGCGCCGCCGCCGCCGGCCTCAAGGACACCGTCTCGGGCAAGCTGCGCCTGGGCACCATCGTCGACCCCGAGTTTCTGCGCCTGGGATCCTTCCTCAGCGCCCTGGCCGAGCGCCACCCGACGCTCTCCTTCGAGCTGACCCACGGCATGTCCGGCACCGTCAGCCGGCGGGTCGAGCAGGGCGAGCTCGACGTCGCCTACACCCTGGGCCCGCCGGGCTTCCCGGACTTGGCCGGGCGCTTCCATGTGGTCGAGCTCACCCGCTTCACCTATCGGGTGGTCGCGCCGCCGGGCTGGGCCGGCCAGGTGCGCGGCAAGGGCTGGCGCGAACTGGCCGCATTGCCCTGGATCGAGACGCCACCGGACTCCGTGCACCACCGCCTGCTGTCCTCGGTCTTCGCCGCCGCCGGGGTCCGCCCGCACGTGGTGGCCCGGGTGGACCTGGAACCGTCAATGCTCGACCTCGTCCGCTCCGGTGTTGCCCTCGCCCTGTCCCGCGACAGCCTGGCCCTGCGCGCTGCCCACGCCGAGGGCGTCGTGATCGCCGACGGGGTCTCGGTGGAAGCCGAACTGGGCCTGATCTGTCGCGCGGACCGACGCACCGAACCGCCCATCGAGGCAGCGATGACGGCGGTGGCGACGGTGTGGGGTGGGGGTTAGTTGACGAGGGGCGCGTGCCGGTGCTCGCGGCTGGCACCGCTCGATTATCCGTGCCGCAGGCATGTGCCCGGATCGACGTGGGGCGGCCCCGCCCGGGGTGGGTGGCCTGTACCAGGCGAAGGTCGGTCACTCGGCTGACACCTGCCCGACGAAACTCGTATAACGTCGATGCGGATGGATCGCATGGCCTCGGTTTGCCGTGGCACCTTCCGGCTTGCCAGGCTTACCTCGGGCGCGGGGTTCCCAGGTTGGTGGGAGCCCAAGGCGCAATCCGCGGCCGCAATTCGGAGCCCGGACCGTGCAGATCGGCGACCCGGCTGCGCCGGGGGCTACGCCAGAGCGCAGAAGCCGGTCGTGAGCGGCAGGTCGGCGTCTCGCCGGCTCAGGCCATGGGGCGTGAGCGAACGCGCCGTTCTCGTGCAGAATCGATCCAGCCCACGCAATCGAAAGTTGATCCGCGTCATTGCCAACTCAGGCTCCCGAGTGCGTGAATTCCTAGTTCGTACGAGACCGCATGGGATCCTTCGGTGGACTGCAGGCCAGGCTCCGGGATCGACAAGGCCCAAGGATGAGAACCGCGCGCCCAATTCGAGCCAGACTCATTGAACTCGTCATCATCGCCCTGATTCCGGCCCTGGTGGGGCTGCCGTATTTCGCGTTCGAATCCTACCGGCGGGAAAAACTCCGACTCGAGACCGGGACGCTGCAAACGGCCAGAGCCATGGCACTGGCCGTCGATCGCGAACTGAGCAAGTCGCTGGTCGTGGTGCAGACCGTCGCCCAGTCCCATTACCTGAAGGTGAATGACCTGAAGGGATTTCACCAGCATGCGCTGGATATCCTGCAGACAGAAGCGTTCGGCAGGAACTTCGTGCTGGTCGATCCGGCAGGGCAGCAGCTCGTGAATACCCTCAAGCCCATGGGCGAGCCCTTGCCCAGGGCGGTGGAAAGCCGGCTCAGGCCCGGCGGTGGAGTCCATGACGTACTGTCATCTGGCAAGGGGGCCATCTCGAATCTGTTCTTCGGCCCGGTGACCGATGGCCTCGTTGCCGCCGCCGATGTTCCTGTCCGCCATGGCACAGAGGTCACCCATGTGTTGTCGCTGGCCATTTCTTTCGAGCGACTCAACCAGATCCTGAGTCAGCAGCAATTGCCTGAAACCTGGCAAACCGCGATCTATGACCGGAACGGCATCATTGTTGCCCGCACCCACCAGCCCGAGAAATTTGTCGGCGAGAAACTGGCTCCGGCGATGTACGCCATCCGGGAGTCCCCGGAAGGCATCGCCGCGATGCAGACCCTGCAGGGTACAAGCGTGCTGGCCGTCTATTCGCTTGCACCCGCTTCGCGCTGGGGGGTCGTGATCGGCGTGCCACAGGCGGAGTTGTTTGGCCCGCTGCAAGAGACATTGCTCATCACGAGCATCAGTTTGCTGATCATCCTCGTCGCGAGTGTGTCGCTCGCGTGGAGGAACGGCAACCGGATCGCCAATGCCATCCGGTCCCTGGTTGCGCCGGCTCAGGCGCTGGGCGCGGGAAGGGTATCCCAGGCGCCGCAATCCACGATCATGGAACTGAACGAAGTGGGTGCAGCCATGAATTGCGCCTCCGACCTGCTTCAGCAGAGAAATCGTGAGCTGGCCGATCATCGTCGACACCTGGAACACACGGTGGCGCAGCGTACCCGCGAGCTGGAAACTGCGAAGGAACTGGCCGAGACCGCCAACGTGGGCAAGAGCGCCTTCCTGGCCAACATGTCCCACGAGATCCGCACGCCCCTGAACGCCATCACCGGCATGGTGCATCTGCTGCGTCGTTCGCCGCTGAGCGAGGCGCAAACCGTCAAACTCGACAAGATCGAAGGCGCGGGGTTGCACCTGCTCGAGATCATCAATGCCGTGCTCGACCTCTCCAAGATCGAGGCGGGCAAATTCCAGCTCGAACAAACGCCGGTCCATCTGCCCGAACTGGTCGCCTGCGCGGTCAGCCTCGTCAGCGGTGCGGCCGCCGCAAAGGGCCTGCAACTGAGCACGCGCTTTGCCCCGCTGCCGGAGGGCTTGCTGGGCGACCCGACCCGCCTTCGACAGGCCCTGCTCAATTACCTGTCGAATGCCGTCAAGTTCACACTGCAAGGGCAGGTGGCCGTCGAGGTCATGGTGGTGGAAGACCGCAGCGACAGCGCCATCATCCGGTTCGAGGTGTCGGACACGGGCCCTGGCATAGCGGCCGACGCCAGGTCGCGCCTTTTCACCACCTTCGAGCAGGCCGACAATTCCATGACCCGCAAGTACGGTGGCACCGGGCTGGGCCTGGCCATTACCCGCAAGATCGCCGAGATCATGGACGGCGAGGCCGGTGTCGAGAGTACGCAAGGCAGCGGGAGCACGTTCTGGTTTACGGTGCGGCTGTCGAAGGCGGCCCCGGATCACGAGCCCCGTCTGCCCGACTCCGGTTCCCATGCCGAAGCCGCCTTGCGGGCGCAGTTTGCAGGCACCCGGATCCTCCTCGTCGAGGACGAGCCCATCAACCGAGAAGTGGCGACCACCATGCTGGAAGACGCCGGAATCGTCGTCGACACCGCCGAGGACGGCGAGCAGGCCGTCAACATGGCAGGCAATCAAGCCTATGCCCTCATCCTGATGGACATCCAGATGCCCAAACTGAACGGACTCGACACGACCCGTCGAATCCGCCAACTGGCTGACCAGGAAGAGGTCCCGATCCTGGCCCTGACCGCGAATGCCTTCGCCGAAGACAAGGCCCAATGTATCGACGCGGGCATGAACGACTTCATTACCAAGCCCGTCATTGCGGAAGATCTCTACCGGGTTCTGTTCCGGTGGCTGTCCAGCAAGCGCCCGGACCATTAGGGTCTGTGGACATTTGTATGGCGGTCGCGCTGTGGTCTGCTGGGTTCGAGGACAAGGCGCGCCGACGCGGCCTGGGTGGCCCCCAGGCAAGGAGGCGTAACGCGGTCAACGGGCCCAGCAG
>JAGRGD010000189.1 GCA_020445665.1 Rhodocyclaceae bacterium | reverse complement strand
CCTGCATGCGAAAGCTGCTCACCATCCTCAACGCGATAGTTCGAACCGGAACAGACTGGGATGAATCGATTCACTTCACTTGACTTCAAACACAGTTGCTCAAGGGGGCGAGGGCGGGAATTCGCAAGGCATCGCCTTGCGCCGCCTGAGCGGGCCGGCTGTGCAAAGCCGGCACTGGGCGGGTTGGGGAGGGGGTGAAATTCGAGCGCCCATATCGGCGTATCCGCGGGCACCCCGCAGTCAACCACTCCTCCCCCTTCAAGGGGGAGGTTGGGAGGGGGATGGGGTCGGCCCCCCGGGCAAAAAAACGGGGCATCTCCCCGGGCTCCCCCAGGCGCATGCCCCGCCCGTGCCGCCAGCACACCTGACGGCCTGTCCTCTAACGAATCGACGCCAGCCCGGCGATCACAGCCCCAGCAGCGCCACCGTATGGTGGGCGATCATCCACTCTTCGTTGGTCGGCACCGCCAGCACCGTCACCCGGCTCGCTGCACTCGAAAGCGTGACCGCACTGCGCTCGTTGGCAGCGGCATCCAGCTCGATACCGAGCCAGGCGGAAAGGCGGCAGATCTTTTCCCGCACCGGCGCGGCGTGTTCGCCGATGCCGCCGGTGAACACCAGCGCATCGAGCCCGCCGGCTGCGGCGGCGAGCGAGCCGATCTCGCGGGCGGCGCGGTAGCAGTAGAGCTCCACCGCCTCGCGCGCCGGCAGCGCGTCGGATTCGAGCAGTTCGCGCATGTCCTGGGAGATGCCCGACACGCCGAGCAGGCCGGACTGCTTGTAGAGCAGGGTGGTCAGGGACTTGAGGTCCATGCCCTTCTGCTCCATCAGGTAGAGCAGGACCCCGGGGTCGAGGTTGCCGGTGCGGGTGCCCATCATCAGGCCGTCGACGGCGGTGAAGCCCATCGACGAGGCCACGCTCCGGCCACCGCGCAGCGCGCACATGGACGAGCCGTTGCCCAGATGGGCGATGACGACCCCGCCCTTCGCCCGCTCGCCGATCAGCCCGGGCAACTGGCGATTGACGTAGTCGTAGGACTGGCCGTGGAAGCCATAGCGCTTGATGCCTTCCTCGGAGAGCTCGCGGGGCAGCGCGAACATCTGCGCCAGCGCCGGCTGGGTGCGGTGGAAGGCCGTGTCGAAGCACGCCACCTGCGGCACCGCCGGCATCAACTCGGCCAGGGAGCGGATCGCGCGCAGGTTGTGGGGCTGGTGCAGCGGCGCCAGCGGCACGAACGCGTCGAGCTTCGTCAGGATGTCGCCGTCGATGCGGGTCGGGGCGCTGAAGGTCTCGCCGCCATGGACCACGCGGTGGCCCGCGGCGATGATGTCCAGATTCGGGTTGTGGCGCGCCAGCCAGTCGAAAAGGCGGGCCAGCGAGGCCTTGTGCTGGGCGCTCTGGTCGGCGCCGGTCTCGATTGCGACGGCCTCGTCGTAGCGGGCGCCGTCGGCGTCCCTGGCGAGCAGGTGCGGCTCGGTGCCGATGCCTTCCACCTGGCCCGACAGGGCCGGTTTTTCGGCCAGCGTTCCGTTGAGCGGGAAGAGCGCGAACTTGAGGCTCGAGGAGCCTGCGTTGAGGACCAGGACGCCTTTCATGCGCGCAGCACCTCACGGCGCTTGTGGGCCATCAGCTGCGCGATGGCGCAGGACGCGGCGCGGGTCTCGGCGGTATCGGCTCGGCTGGTCAGCACGATGGGCACCTTGGCGCCCAGCACCACGCCGGCCATCAGCGCGCTGGCGAGATACTCGAGCTGCTTGGCCACCATGTTGCCCGACTCCAGGTCCGGCACCACCAGGATGTCCGCGTTGCCGGCCACCGCCGAGCGGATGCCCTTGGTCTTGGCCGCGACCAGCGACACCGCGTTGTCGAAGGCCAGCGGGCCGTCGAGCAGGCCGCCCTTGATCTGGCCCCGGTCGGCCATCTTGCACAGGGCCGCCGCCTCGATGGTGGAGCGGATCTTCGGCGTGACGGTCTCGACCGCCGACAGGATCGCCACCTTCGGCTCGACCACGCCGAGAATCAGCGCCAGGTCGATGGCGTTCTGGACGATGTCCACCTTCTCCTCGAGGGTCGGCTCGATGTTGATCGCCGCGTCGGTGATCATCAGCGGGTGCGGGTAGGTGGGGACGTCGCCCAGGAAGACGTGGGAAAGTCGCCGTTCGGTGCGCAGGCCGGTGGCCTTGGAGACCACCGCGCTCATCAGCTCGTCGGTGTGCAGCGAGCCCTTCATCAGGGCCTCGGTTTCGCCACTGCGGGCCAGGGCCACGGCGACCTCGGCCGACTCGTGGCTGTGGGCCGTATCGACGATGCGCACGCCGTGCAGGTCGAGGCCTTCCTCTTCCGCCACCGCGCGGATCCGCGCTTCCGGCCCCACCAGCACCGGCGCCACCAGCCCGGCGTCGCGGGCCTGCAGCGGCCCGCGGAGCGACTCGGCGTCGCAGGGGTGGGCGACCGAGATGGGGATCGGGTCCAGGCCCTGGGTGATCGACACCAGGTGGTGGTAGCGCAGTTCGCGGTCGGAGATCGTGATCTCCGGCAGGGCGACCCGGTGCCGCTTGATCTTCTCGGTGGGGGCCTGCACCTCGGCGGAACCGTCGATGACCTTCAGGCCGTCCTGGTTCACCGCCATGCAGTCGAAGATGATGTGGTGGTTGTGGTCGAACTTCTGGGCGCAGGTCACCGTGATGGTGAGGGTGTCGCCGATGCCCACCGGGCGCCAGAAGTTGAGGCTCTGGGAAACATACACCGTGCCCGGGCCGGGAAACTCGGTGCCGAGAATGGTGGAGAGCAGGGTGCTGCCCCACATGCTGTGGCCGACCACCTCGCGGAACTGGCCCGAGCGGGCGTAGTCCGGATCCACGTGGGTCGGGTTGACGTCGCCCGACATCACCGCGAACAGGTGGATGTCGTCCGGCTTCAGCGTGCGGACCAGCCGCGAATGCTGACCGATCTCGATCTCGTCGTAGGTCTTGTTCTCGATCAACTGCTTGTCCAGATGGGCGTACATGGGGCCTCGCATCGTGCGTCGCAACAGAGCAATCATATCGTCCTTCTCTGATTTCTCTTTAACGGTTTCCTTAATTTTTTGCGATGCAGCATGGTGCAACCCCTGTGCCGGGGGTGAGAAGTGTGCCGCGGTGGGGCGCCATGCCCCGGTGCTAGAATCCGCCGGTCGATCAGCCTCCCCGGATCCATGGAAGTCATCGTTCTCGCAGCGGGCAAGGGCACCCGCATGAATTCCGCCCTGCCCAAGGTTCTCCAGCCCCTCGCCGGGCGCCCGATGCTCTCCCACGTGCTGGAAACGGCGCGCGGCCTTGGTGCCAGCCGGATCTGCGTGGTCTATGGCCACGGTGGCGAACAGGTACGCGAGCGGATGGCCGCACCCGACGTGGCCTGGGCCCTGCAGGAACCCCAGCTCGGCACCGGCCACGCCGTGCAGCAGGCGCTGCCGCACCTGGAGGCCGAGGGTCAGGCCCTGGTGCTGTATGGCGACGTGCCACTGATCGGCGCCGACACGCTGAAGCGGCTGGTCGAGGCCGCCGGCACCGACCGCCTGGCCCTGCTCACCGTCGAACTCGACGACCCCACCGGCTACGGCCGCATCCTGCGCGATGCCGCGGGGCAGGTCAGCCGCATCGTCGAACAGAAGGACGCCACCGAGGCCGAGCGCGAGGTGTGCGAGGTGAACACCGGCATCCTGGTCGCACCGCTCGCCCGCCTGCGCGACTGGCTGTCGCGCCTCTCCAACGACAACGCCCAGGGTGAGTACTACCTGACCGACATCATCGGCATGGCCGTCTCCGAAGGCGTGCCGGTCGTCGCCGAGAACCCGGATACCGTCGCCGAGACCCTCGGCGTCAATAACAAGGCCCAGCTCGCCGAGCTGGAGCGCCTCCACCAGCGCATGATCGCCGACCGCCTGATGGCCGCCGGCGCCACGCTGATCGACCCGGCCCGGATCGACGTGCGCGGCTCGCTCGAGTGCGGCCGCGACGTCGAGATCGACGTCAATTGCGTCTTCGAGGGGCAGGTGGCGCTGGGCGACGGCGTGCGCATCGGCGCCAACTGTGTCGTCAGGAACGCCCGCATCGGCGCCGGCACCCGGCTGGCCCCGTTCTCCCACGTGGAAGACACGGTGATGGGCGAGGGCTGCGTCATCGGCCCCTATGCCCGCACCCGCCCCGGCACCGAGCTGGCGGACGACGTGCACCTGGGCAACTTCGTCGAGGTCAAGAACAGCAAGGTGGCCTCCCACTCCAAGGCCAACCACCTGGCCTACGTGGGCGACGCCGACGTGGGCGAGCGCGTGAACATCGGCGCCGGCACCATCACCTGCAACTACGATGGCGCCAACAAGTTCCGCACCATCATCGAGGACGACGTCTTCATCGGTTCGGACACCCAGCTGGTGGCCCCGGTGCGGGTCGGCAAGGGCGCCACGCTGGGCGCCGGCACGACCCTCTCGAAGGACGCCCCGGCCGGCCAGCTCACCGTCTCGCGCGCCCGACAGACCACCATCCCCGGCTGGAAGCGGCCGGTCAAGAAACCCAAGTGATAGCCCCGGCGGCCCCGCAGCGGGCCGCCTCCAACCGGAGCTGAACCATGTGCGGCATCGTGACTGCCATCGCCCCCCGCAATATCGTGCCGGTCCTGCTCGAAGGCCTGCGCAAGCTCGAATACCGCGGCTACGACTCCGCCGGCGTCGCGGTCCTCGGTGAGCAGCAGCTCGAGCGCCTGCGCTCCGCCGGCCGCGTCGCCGACCTGGCCAAGCTTGCGGATGAAAGCGCGCTCGACGCCCGTGTCGGCATCGCCCACACCCGCTGGGCCACCCACGGCGTGCCCTCCGAGCGCAACGCCCACCCCCACATCTCCGGCGGCCTGGCGGTGGTGCATAACGGCATCATCGAAAACTTCGAGGCCATCCGCGAAGCGCTCACCGCCCGCGGCTACGCCTTCACATCGGAGACCGACACCGAGGCCATCGCCCACCTGGTGCAGGACAAGCTCGCCACCGGTGCCGACCTCTTCGAGGCCGTGCGCCTGGCCACCAACGAGCTGGAAGGCGCCTACGCCATCGGCGTGGTCAGCGAGGCCGACCCGGACCGCCTGATCGTCGCCCGCCGTGGCTCGCCGCTGCTGCTCGGCGTGGGCGAGGACGGCATGTACGCCGCCTCCGACACCGCTGCCCTGCTGCAGGTCACCCGGCAGGTGGTGTACCTCGAAGACGGCGACCTGGCCGAGCTGCGCCGCGACAGCTATCGCATCATGCTGCCCGACGGCCAGCCGGTGGAGCGCCCGCAGCACACCTCGTCCCTGTCCGCCGACGCGGTCGAGCTGGGCCAGTTCCGTCACTACATGCAGAAGGAGATCTTCGAGCAGCCCCAGGCCCTGGCCAACACCCTCGAACTGATCGCCGGCGGCGGCTCCGTCAGTCCGCAGCTCTTCGGCGCCGAGGCCGCCGGCGTGCTCGATGGCGTGCGCCGGGTGCTCAT
>JAGRGD010000188.1 GCA_020445665.1 Rhodocyclaceae bacterium | reverse complement strand
TCTGACGACTTTCCCACCGCGCAGCCCTTCGCCCACAAGCTCCACAGCGCATCAATCATTTTTTATAGATCCTCCTTCCCCTTCAACATACAAGGGGAGGGAGTAGCCATTGCGGGCACGGTAGGCCCCTCCCCCTTCAAGGGGGAGGTCGGGAGGGGGATGGGGTCAGTGCGGCGCGGCCAAAAAGAGCCCTTTCCTCCCCCGTGCGCACGCCGCGCCAGTGCCCCGTTCCGGGCAGCGTGCGACCCCAGCCCGGGCATCCGCAGCCACCCTGGGCGCTGGCTCCATGCCGACAATCGGCGCAACATCGCTCGCGCCCCAAGGAACTTTCACTGCTTGCTTCGCCGAGCAATCCCCCTCGAGTAAGCGCTGATCCCGCATAGGAGGAACCCCATGGCAACCCAGCGCCGCCCCGCCGCCCCCGAGGACGATCCCCGCGTCAAGGCCGTCTTCGACGACATCCGGGCCACCCGCAAGACCGATTTCATCAACAACCTGTGGCGCACGCTCGCCTTCGATCCGGCATTGCTGGAGCGCACCTGGACCGACGTCAAGGCGCTGATGGCGACGCCCACCGAGCTCGACCCGCTGACCAAGGAGATGATCTACATCGCCGTCTCGATCGCCAACGCCTGCAGCTACTGCGTCCACTCCCATACCGCGGCCGCCCGGGCCAGGGGCATGAGCGACGCCCAGCACGCGGAGCTGCTGGCCATCGTTGCGCTGGCGGCGCGGACCAACCACCTGGTGACCGGGCTGCAGGTGCCGGTGGACCCCGAGTTCGACGTCGGCTGAGGCACCGGCCTATCGCCGCCCTTCGCGCGCGGCGCGTCGCTTGAGCGCACGCTCCAGCGCCGCCGCCCGCTGCTCCGGGTCCATCGCCTGCCAGCGCGCCCGCAGTGCGGCGCGGCGCTCCGGCGGGAGCGAGCGGAAGCGCTTGAGCAGCTTCCGGACGCGCGCCTTCTGCTCGGGCGACAGGCTCCGGTAGCGCTCCAGGTTTTCCCGTGCCCTCGCCCGCTGGGCGGGGCTCATGTCGCGCCACTTCTCGAGCCGTT
Source organism: Rhodocyclaceae bacterium (assembly GCA_020445665.1). GTDB lineage: Bacteria > Pseudomonadota > Gammaproteobacteria > Burkholderiales > Rhodocyclaceae > Cognatazoarcus. The sequence goes on along the minus strand of JAGRGD010000188.1, from coordinate 8,756 downwards.
CGCGGGCCAGGGCGCGCTCGTCGGGGCTCATCCCGTCCCAGCGCACGGCACCGCGCCGCAGGCGCTCCTGGCGCTCGACCGGCAGCGTGTCCCAACGGTCCTTCAGGCGCGCCAGCACGCGCTGCTCGTCTGCGCTCAACTGCGACCACGAAACCCCATCGGCGAGGGCCAGTGCCGGCAGCAGGCCGAGCAGAGACAGGCAGGCCGCACCCGCGAACCATCGCAGCACGGAGCGTCGTTCAGTGTCCATCACGGTTCTCCAGGCCCATGAGAGGCGGTGTCTCGCTGGCCAGAATGTCGAGTTCGTCGAGTCCTTCGTCGCCGCCTTCGAGTTCGCCGAGCCATTCCAGCAGCTCGTCGCTGGGCAGTGCCTCGTTCCCCTCGTGGCGCAGCGGCAAAGGGGCGCCCGTCGGGCGGGTTTCGTCAGCCGGCATGCTGTCCGCCCTCCTCGGCCAGTTCGCCCTCGACCCACAGGTAGAAGTCCGGCTCGTCCACCAGCTCGGCCGGGTCGGTGACGGCCAGCAGGTCGAGCACCTCGAACTCCGCCTCGGCCAGCACCGGGGGCGTGAGGCCGGGAACCGGCGCGGCGGCGGGCCACAGCAGGACACCCAGGGCGAGCAGCAGCGCGAAGGCGAGGCCGGCCGCCGGCGACGCGAAGGCCGGCCAGCGCCATGCCGGTTTTGCCCCTTGCCCCAGCGCCCGGCGACGCGCCACCGCCAGGGCCGCCCGGGTCGCCGGATCGAGCGCCTCGACGCTGCGGTCGAGGCTCGCGCCCGCGCGCCGGATCAGGTCTTCGTCGCGACCTTCGCTCATCGCAAGTCCTCCAGTTCGCGGCGCAGCTTGTCGAGCGCGCGCGCATAGTGGGTTTTCCCGCTGGCCACGCCGCAGCCCATGATGGCCGCGGCCTCGGCCGCGTCGAGGCCTTCCCAGGCCCGCAGCAGGAAGGCCTGTTGCTGGCGCAGGGGCAGTGCGGCCAGGGCCGCATCGAGACGCACCGAAAACTGTCCGTCCTCGAGCCGCTTCGCGGGTTCCCAGCCGGGGTCGGCGGGTACGCGGGCCATGGCGTCTTCCTCGTCTTCGCCGAGAAACGGCGACAGCCAGTCGCGAAAGCGGTTGCGCACGCTCTGCCGGCGATGCCAGTCGCGGATGCGCGACTGGAGGATCGTCAGAAACAACGGGCGCCAGTCGGCGGGGTCGCGCTCGGCGTACTTCTGCACCAGCTTCATCATCGCGTCCTGCACCAGTTCGAGCGCGTCATCCCGATTTCCCGTGGCAAAGCGCGCCATGCGAAAGGCCCGCCCCTCGATCTCGGCGAGGAAGGCGGGCATGTCGGGCGCTGGCGCCCGCTCAGTCGCCACCCCGGGGTCCATCGGTCGGCGCCGGACAGCGGGGCTCCGGTCGGTCAGTTGCCACGGCCGGCCACGTGGCGGGAACGTCGGTCGAGCCGATCATTGATGCGCTCGCCGCGGCGATCGAGGCGGTTGTCCGCACGGTCGCCGCTGCGGTCGAGGGCGGCGTCGATAAGGTCGCCGCGCTTCTCCAGGCGCTTGGCGCGCTTGTCGTGGCCGTTGTCCTCGGCGCGGTCGGCGCGCGCATCGAAGCGGTCCTCGATGCGGTCGCCACGGGCGTCGCGCCGGTCCTCGATCCGGTCGCCGCGCCGGTCGAGGCGCTCTTCGATGCGGTCGCCACGCTTGTCGAGCCGTTCGGCACGGCGCTCGGGGTCGGCCGCCGATGCGGTCGTGGCCATCAGCAGGCCGGTGGTCATCAGGGCGGCAAGGGCAGCAACGCGGGTGGTTTTCATGGTGATCTCCTGGTCATGGTGGTTGGTGGGTACCCAGCCACATGACAGGGCACTTATAGCAAGGAACGCAGACCGGCCGGCGTCGACTACACGCCCGCAAAAGAAATTTCCGGATCCCCCGCTGCAGGCCGCCCGCCCCCCACTGCTGGGTCCCCACCCTTGGGCCCAAACGCCAGCGACGGCCTCTGCCACGCCCCACACCCGGCGCGTGAATACCGCCGATCGCAGATCATGGGTCAGGCGTAATCAGTTGTTTTGACTGAATCTTTAAAGGACTCTGTGGCGATAGCGGGCCCGTGCCGGTCGCGCCGGCCCTGCCCGGAATGCCGCCTGGCATGCCGCATGCAATAGCAGCCCGGACGGTGGCGCCCATGGTGGGACACCGCAAGACGGGAGCGCCCTTGATGGCACGCAGACGGCAGATCCGACAGACGGCACGGCGCGAACCGCGCCCGTGGCGCGACCGCCTGCTGGCGCTGCTGCTGATCCTCGCCCTCGCCTGGACGCAGATCCAGGCCTTCGCCCATGCCGGCGCCTTCGATCCCCTCCTGGGCCTGGACATCTGCACGACGGACGACGGCGAGGCCGGCGGCCCCGGATCGGGCGCGGCGCACGACTGCCACGACTGTTGCTGCGGCTCTGTCCGTGACACGGCCTGGCTGCCCCCCCACGAGGCCACACCCCATCGTGTGCTGGCCACGGACGAGCCTCCCGCCGAGCGGCCAGCCGCCCGCGGTCCGCGCGCCCGGCCGCACGATCGTCCCCTCTCCCGCGCACCGCCAAAAGGCGTCTGAGACCCCCACGACCGACCGAGCCGCCGAACGCCGGCGCGCTCCACACTCAGACTTTGCGACCCTGCCCGAACGGGCCGGGTCCGGGAGACACCCATGCCCATCATCCGTCCCATCGCGGCCACGACGGCCGCCCTGCTGCTCGGGCTCGCGCCCGCGCTTGTCGAAGCCTCCTGCGGCGCGGCCTTCTGCAGCGTGAACACCAGCTCCGACTTCCTGCGCCAGGGCCTGGCCGGGAGCACCCGCGTCGACCTGCGCTTCGAGTTCATCGACCAGAAACAGCCCCGCCATGGCACCGACGCGGTGGCCGTCGGCGAGATCTCCGCCCACCACGACGAGGTCCGCACCCTGAACCGGAACTGGATCGCCAGCGTCGAGCACGATCTCGCCGCCGACTGGCGCCTGGCGGTCGCGATGCCGCTGGTGGATCGCAGCCATGAGCACATCCACAACCACCATCACGACGGTGAGGTGCTCCACATCCACGACAGCTGGAACTTCACCGAAGTGGGCGACCTGCGGGTCCTTGCCCGCCACGAGCTTGTGGCCGGCCACCACCGCAGCGTCGGCGTTTCGTTCGGACTCAAGCTGCCCACCGGCGCCACCGATGTGGACAACGACGACGGGGATGCGGCGGAGCGTAGCCTGCAGCCGGGCACGGGGACGACCGACCTGCTGCTCGGCACCCAGTTTCGCCAGGCACTGGCTGGCGGCGACCAGCTCTTCGCCAGCCTGTCCGGCGAATGGGCGACCGGCGCGCACGATGGCTACCGCCCGGGCCACCGCCTGCATCTCGACCTGGGCTGGCAACTCGGCCTCGGCGAGCGCCTGAGCCTGCCCCTGCAGCTGAACGTGGCGGTCAAGGGCCGCGACCGGGGCGACGAGGCCGAACCCGAGGATTCCGGCGGCACGACCGTCGCGCTGGCCCCCGGCGTGAGCTATCTCGTCTCGCCGGGCTGGATGATCTACGGCGCCTGGCAGAAGCCGATCTACCAGGACGTCAACGGCGTCCAGCTCACCGCCAACTGGAGCGCGGTGCTTGGCACCACGCTGGCCTTCTGATCAGGCCGTCCCGTCGCCGTCGTGCGGGGCGTAGACCGCCACACGGTCGCGCCCCGCGCGCTTGGCCTCGTAGAGGGCCAGGTCGGAGGCGCGGAGCAGGTCGGCCGCCGACACCATCGCCGGGTCGCCGCTGACGGCCACCCCGAAGCTGGCCGAGACCACGGGCCCCGCGCGGGACGCGGCATGGGGCAACTGCAGCGCCAGGATCCGCTGGCGGACCTGCTCGGCCACGGCGCGGGCCCCGTCGAGGGACGTGGCCGGCAGCAAAATCGCGAACTCCTCGCCCCCGATGCGGGCCACCACGTCCGCCGGCCGGGACAGGGCATGCTGCATCGCCTGGGCGACGGCCACGAGGCAATGGTCGCCCGCCGGGTGGCCGTAGTGGTCGTTGAAGTCCTTGAAGAAGTCGATGTCCGCGGTCACCAGGGCCAGGGTCTCGCCGCTGCGCTCGGCACGCCGCCACTCGCGGCGCAGCGCCTCCTCGAACAGTCGCCGGTTGGCGATGCCGGTCAGGGCATCGAGCCGCACCAGGCGCTCGAGCACGTGGCCCGCTTCGATCGAGGAATCCAGCCGCGCACGCAGGCGCTCCGCGTCGCAGTACAGGCGATGGAACTGGCGCGACGACGCGAGCATGGCGAGGCCGAAGATGCACACCATCAGCCCCATCACGAGATGTATCCGGTCGGCGGGCCACATCATCTGTACCGCGATCGGTACGACGACCGGCACAGCGAACAGCGGATAGGCGTATCGCAGGGGCGACAGCAGAGGAATGGCGCCGGCCATCATGCCGCCGAGCAGGAACATCAGGACCACCTGGTGGGGCATGGAGTCGGGAGGAAACAACATGACCGCAGCCCCGCCCCACGCGACGCCGGCCGCCGCCGCGCCGGTCGTGAAGTTGCCCGCCCAGCGCTGCGCCGCCACGCCACCGGCGGCTTCGGCCCGGCGGAATGCACGCAGGTCGAGGTAGCGCGCCGTCGTCACCGCGAGCAGCACGGTCAGCCACAGACCGACGACCGCCGGATCGGCCACCTCCCACAACACGACGGACAGCAGCGTTCCGTTCACGCAGGTGACGGCGAGACCGATCGGCAGCTGCCGGTAGCATTGAGCCACCTGTGCCATCAGATGGCGGCTGGCTTTCCGAGGGTCGGACTCTCTCATGGCATCCCGGCGTCGCGCGCCGACGCCCTCGCCGGCCGCGCGGCCTCGATACCAATCTAGAGTCCGGCGGCCGGGGGCGCAAACGCGCACACGCCCCGCGCGTGCGTCGTGATTTCACTGTTGCACGGGCCACGGGGCGCCGCCCGGGTCGCCGGAACGACGGCCGGCGGCAGGCGCCGGCCGGCCCCGTGTTCGCTCAGTCGACGGGCTGCTGGCCCAGCTGGCGGAGGAAGGCGACGAGCTCCCAGATGGTGTCCTCGGGCAGGGCATCGCCCCATGCCGGCATCACCTCGGTGCCCTCGCGTCCGTGGTAGATGGTGTCGTAGAGAAACTGGGGATCGAGTTCGGGCCGGCCCTTGAAGTCGGGCGCCCGCCCGCCGCTGCCGTCGTAGCCGTGGCAATAGCCGGCGCAGGTCTTGTTGAAGCGCTTGCGCCCGGCGGCGATTCGCGCCGGGTCGTCGAGGGAGAACGGGGTCAGGGTGGTGCCCGCATCCCCGGCCGGATGTCCGGCCAGCCAGCTGACATAGGCCACCAGTTCGTCGATCGCCGCGGCGTCGAGTACGGTCCCCCACGGAGGCATGGCGTGGTCGCCGTGCTTGCCCTCGACGATACGGTTGCGGATGAACTCGCGGGCGAGATCCGGCCGCTGCTGCAAGGCGGGGGCACGATCCGCCCTGCCCTCGCCGGCCTTGCCGTGGCAGGCGACGCAGAGCTTTTCGAAGCGGCCCTTGCCGGCGGCGGCCTCGGGGCTTTCGACGGTCGGTGCGGCGGCCGGAACCGTGCCGGCGAGACAGGCCATCAGGGCCATCGCGATCGTCGGGCGGAGACATCGGAGAAGGGCGGTCGGTGTGAGATGCATCGGAATCGGGCTCCCATCGGTGGTCGGCGAGATCTGCGCCGTGGATCGCGCAGGATTCGGAAAAGACACCCCGGGCCGCTGCAGAACGGCCCGGGGCCAATCACGGGGCTTTCACCCGTCCGGAGGAGGTCATGGGGGTGGCGGTGTGCCGCGGCACCGCCACCCCGTTCAGCAGGGTCAGGGCAGCTTGAAGGCGATCAGCGCCGCGCCGCCCGGGAGGTCCTTGATCTGCGGGAAGGCACCGGCCAGGAAGCCGGGCGCGTGGGAGCCCAGCCCGGTCGGCACGACAATGTACTGCTCGCCGTTGGCCCGGTAGCTGACCGGTCCGCCACGCAGGCCGGAGCCGGCCGCGAAGGTCCACAATTCCTTGCCGTTGTCGGCGTCGTAGGCGTAGACGTTGCCTTCCATGTCGCCGGTGAAGACCAGCCCGCCGGCCGTGGTCAGCACGCTGGAGAGGGGCGGCAGGTCGTAGCGGATGGTCCACTTGCGCTCACCCGTGAGCGGATCGCGCGCGTCGAGGCGGCCATGGGGCTTGTCGCCCGGCGGCGGCACCAGCTTGATCGACTCGATGCCGAGGGACAGGGCCGAGATGGACTTCATGCTGACCGGGTCCACCGGGCCGGCCTCGACCTCGTTGCAGACCTCCATCGCGTGGGAGTACCACAGGCCGGTGCCCGGGTTGTAGGCGCCGTGGTTCCAGCTGCGGGCGCCGAGCAGGTTCGGGCAGAAGGTCTTGACCTTGCCCTGCTCCGGATACACCGGATCGATCAGGGCGCCGGTCTTCGGGTCGATGCCCTTGGCCCAGTTGAGGTGCTCGGCGAACTGCCAGACGTTCTCGAGCTTGCCGCTGTCCTTGTCGGCGACGAAGACAAAGCCGCCCTTGTTGAGGTGCACCAGCACCTCCTTGCCGTCCTTCTTGACCATCAGCGCCTCGTAGGCGGCGTCGTAGTCCCAGGAGTCGTGCGGGACTTCCTGCAGGCCCCACTTGAGCTTGCCGGTCTTCGGGTCGAGGGCCAGCAGGCTGGCGGTCCACTTGTTGTCGCCCTTGCGGTCCCGGTTGAAGTAATCCGGCGAGGCGTTCGAGGTGCCGATGTAGATGGTCTCGGTGCGCGGATCGTAGGTGCCCGGCATCCAGGCGCTGCCGCCGCCGATCTTGTAGCTGTCGCCCGGGAAGCTCTCCGGGTCGGCCTGGGGGATCTCGAAGGTCCATACCCGCTTGCCGGTGTCGGCATTGACCGCGAAGATCTTGCCGCGAATCGGCTGGTCACCGCCGGTGGTGCCGCCAAACAGGACGTCCCCCGCCAGTTGCGGTGGCGCCGAGAACAGCGCGCCGTACTCCTTCTCCAGATCGGTCAGCTGGGTCGACCACAGCTCCTTGCCGGTCTTCTGGTCGATGCCGATCATGCGGCCGTCCAGGGTGCCGAGGAAGACCTTGCCCCGCCCGACAGTGATGCCGCGGCTGGCGGCGGCGTAGAAGACCTTCTTCGAGATCGGGTCGAGCTTGGGCTGGTAGTGCCAAATCGTCTTGCCGGTCGATGCGTCGACCGCCCAGACATTGTTGTTGGCCGAGACGTAGTAGAGGGTGCCGTCGATGACGATCGGCGTCGCCTGCAGGCCGTGGGTGATGTCGCCCGGCTGATGGATCCACGCCACCTGCAGCTTCGCCACGTTGCCCTTGTCGATGTCCTTGAGCGGGCTATAGCGCCAGGCATTGAAGCTGCGATGGTATTGGGGCCAGTTGTCGGGATCATCGTAGCCGGGGCCGCTCTGGGCGGTGGCGATGCCGAGCGTCAGCATGCCGGCCAGGGCGAGACTGCCGGCGATCGTCAGGTGAAGCGTGCGATTCATGTGTGTCTCCAGAATTGTTGTGGCGACCGTCAGCGCGATCGGATGCCCGGCCGCTTCGACGCTTTGGCCTTACCTCCCTGCCGCGGCCGGACACGCCTCCTGACGCGAGTCCCGTGCCAGCCAGTTTTCTTCTTATTTTCAATATCTTGGAGAAACAGACAGAGACTCAGCTGTCTCAGCGCCCCTGCGACAACTGAGACGCGAGAGACAGGTGTCGCAGCGCGTGAAACGCGGTAAAACGCAAAGGCCCCGGTCTCGCGACCGGGGCCTCGCGTTCCAACGCAGCGGGCGGGATCAGCGGCTCAGGCGCAGCGCCCGCACGACACCGTCCTTCATCATCGGCACCCACACGGTGCCGCTCGCGGGGTCGAAGCCGATGTCGGCCGAACCCTGGGCCAGCGGATCGAGCAACGTCACCTGCCCATCGGGGGCCACCCGCCTGAGACCACCGGAGAGCCAGTCGCTGACCAGCAGGCTGCCGTCCGCCATCGCCTCGACGCCATCCAGGTTGCCCACCGGTGCGTCGCTGCCGAAATCGGTGACCGATTTGTCGGAGAGCGAGACAGCGAGCACATGACCGGGCACCTTGGTGCTGAAGTCCGCCTCCATGACACCCCAACAGCCCACGAACAAGGTGTCGCCGACCACGGTCAGGCCGTTCGGGTTGGCCAGCCGCGGGCTCTCCAGCCAGACCTCGAAGCGCCCGTCGGCGAGGCGGTGGATGCGGTTGGTGAGCATGTCCGAGACATAGACATGCCCTGCCCCATCGGTCGTCACGTCGTTCAGGAACCGGGCGCCCGGCGCTTCATGGCGTGCCTTGATGCGCCCCGCCACCACGTCGATCTCGACCAGCACGTCGATGTCGGAGACATACAGGGTGTCGCCCACCAGGGCCATCCCCTTGGGCGCATTGAGGCCATCGATCCAGCGCAGGGTCTCAACCTGGCCGTTGCGCCCGAGCAGGGAGATGAAACCCTTGCCGTCCTTCTCCAGCGGGGTGCCGTCGATGTTGCTGACGAAGAGCCGGTGGCGGGGCGCATCCGCCAGTACCGATTCCGGCTGCAAAAAGACAGCCTCGGTCTGCCACAGGGGCGTCACCGGGGGTGCCGCGGCGGCCGGCTGGGCCAGGGTGCAGAAGAGCAGCGCCGGCGCGAGAAATCGAATCATCGGGAAACTCCTGTCTCGGTTGGGGAAAATCCGGCAGCGCCGCGCCCCCCTTGGCGGGAGG
>JAGRGD010000020.1 GCA_020445665.1 Rhodocyclaceae bacterium | reverse complement strand
TCCCTGACGGCAACGTCATGATCCAGTTCTCCGGTGGCCGGACATCGGCGTTCATGCTGCACCAGATCATCGAGGCCAATGGCCCGCTACACGAGCGCGTCGTCGTCAGCTTCCAGAACACCGGCCGCGAGTTCAACGAGACGCTGGACTTCGTGCAGGAGTGCGGCGAGCGCTGGAATGTCCGCATTGTGTGGCTGGAGTATCGGCCGGATGCGCCTCGGTTCGAGGTCGTCAGCCACAACAGCGCGGCGCGCGACGGTGAGCCGTTCGAGGCGCTGATCAGGAAGCGCAAGTTTCTCCCGAACAGGGTTGCTCGTTTCTGCACCGCGGAAATGAAGGTGCATTGCGCCAGCCGCTTCGCCCGGTCGCTCGGGTGGGAACGGTGGACGAGTGCCATCGGCATCAGGGCAGATGAACCCACGAGGCTTGGCGGGTCCTCTCCCCGCGAGCGGTGGGCGCCGTGGCGCCCAATGGTCGATGCCGGTGTCAGCAAGCGCGATGTCTCGGCGTTCTGGGCGAGCCAGCCATTCGATCTGCGCCTCACCAACGTCGACGGACGGACACCGCGCGGGAACTGCGACGGGTGCTTCCTGAAGAGCGAAGCGAACCGCGCGGCGCTCGCCCGCGACTTTCCAGAGCGTTTCGCATGGTGGGTGCGAATGGAGGAGCTGTCCGGCAGCACGTTCAGGCCGGCAGAGCCCTATGCGGCGCTTGCCGACTTCGTGAAGCATCAGGGCCGGCTTTTCGACGAGAACGGCGAGTGGTGCCAGGCCGACGATGGGGAGTGCTTCGGGTGACCCGCTTCGAAGCCGTCATCGGCATCATCGTCATCGCTGCGGCCTTCTGGGCGGCGCTGACGTGGATGCCGGACCTGAACGAGGGGCCTGTGGCGGAGCCGCCGGGCGCGCAGCGGAGGGGTGGGCTGTGAGCACCCCCAAGCCCCCAATGGGCTCGCCATGCAACGGATGCGGCGCCTGCTGCCTCGCCGAGACGTGCGCGATAGGGACCGATCTCCTCGGCTATGCGAGCCCGTGCCCTGCCTTGGAGACTGATGACGGTCGGTACTGGTGCGGCCTTGTCCGCCACCCGTCGAAATATCTGGCCAGCCACTTCCCAGAGGCAGACCGGCGCGCGCTCGACGAATTCCTCGGCGGCATGATCGAGCAGGCTCTTGGGGTTGGACGCGGCTGCGATTCGGACGACGACGCATGACCGCCATCACCCGCCGCCTCTTCTCGGGCCTCGCCGCCGTGGCGCCGGCTGCAATCGCCAAGGCGCCGGCCGGGCTGGCGCTGGGGAAGGCAGCGGCCGCAACGGCGTCTGGGTCGGAGTCGATCATCCAGAAGCTGCGGGATCGGATCAGCGAGTTGGAGAAGCTGGCAAGATGAGCATCATCGACACGATCCGCCACCACCTCAGCCGGCGCCCGCCCGATGTCGTGATCGGTGGCCACCAGCGGCCCTATCTGCTGCGCTGGCACGTCATCCCGCGCAACAGGCGGTTCAACGTCTACCTACATCGCTTCATGCGCTCAGACGACGACAGGGCGCTGCACGACCATCCCTGGTGGAACGTCTCGATCCTGCTGCGCGGGCGCTATCTCGAGCACACGCCGGGCAGCGTCGTCGAGCGCCGGGCCGGTCGCTTGTCTGGCTTCGCCGCCCGACGCGCCGAGGCCGCGCATCGCATCGAGCTGATCGACGGCCCGGTCTGGACACTCTTCGTCACCGGCCCGCGCGTGCGTGAGTGGGGCTTCTGGTGCCCGCAAGGCTGGCGGCACTGGAAGATCTTCACCTCGGAGCACGACAGCGGCGAAGTCGGTCGAGGGTGCGACTGATGACCCGCACCATCATCCTCAACCTCGCGCTCACGATCCCGCTCGCCGTGGC
>JAGRGD010000187.1 GCA_020445665.1 Rhodocyclaceae bacterium | reverse complement strand
GCCCTTGCCTGTATGACCCCTGCCCTCAGGGATGGGGTCACTTTAGGCGCGCAGGCGTAAAGAAAGGCTGAAGCCCGGTCAGTAGCTGCCCGGTCAGTAGCTGTAGGTGATGCCCGAACGGATCGACTCGCGCAGCGAGGCTTCGGCCCAGGTGCCTTCGCCGCCGCGGGCGCGGATCTCGCGCCACTGGGCGATGGCGTCGTCCACCCGGCCCTCGGCCACGAAGCCCTGGCCCATGTAGGAGCGGGCGAGCAGGTTGTCGGGGTTCTTCGCGAGCGCCTTGAGGTAGAAGGCATTGGCAAGCTCGGTATGGCCCAGCTTGCGGTGGGTGAAGCCCCAATAGGTCAGCACCCGGTCGTCGGACTGGTCGGCGATCGCCGCCAGCACGCCCTGGGCGTCGTCGAGCCGGCCGGCATAGGCCAGTTCGCGCACCGCCCCGACCAGCGCGTCGGTGCCGAGGTCGGATTTCTTCGGATTGACGCATTTCTGGGTCTTCTCGTCCCAGACCTGGGTGCCGGTGCAGGTTTCGGTGGTCTGCGTCGGCTTCGGCGGCTTGGTGTCCTCGCTGCCGGCGGCGAGCGCCAGGGTCGGCAGGCTGAGAGGAAGCACGAGAGCGGTAACAAGGGCGATTCGCATGATCTGGCTCCGGATTACTCGATATCGCACCGGCCGGTCCCTGTGGCGGTGCCGGGCGGTGCCTGTCTGTCTTTTACACCGCTTCGGGCGGTCAGCCGGTAACCTGGTTCACACAGGCCTTGGCGGCATCGTCCCAGACCGTGCCTTCGGCGCAGGACTGGGCCTGCTGTTCGTGGCCCGAGCACATGGCGATGGCGTGGAGCGGGAGCAGGGAGAGGGCAATTGCGGCGAAAGTCGTCTTGAGCTTCATGTCCGTGTCCTCGTTTTGGGGTGTCGTGTGACGCAGGGTAACGCGGAAGGGAGCGGGCGCAAAACGGATTTGACGGCAATCACGGGAAGGTGCGCGCGATTGCCGCCGGGAGGCGTTCAGGCGCCGAAGACGCGGGCGAAGATCGTGTCGACGTGCTTGGTGTGATAGCCGAGGTCGAATTTCTCCTCGATCTCGGCGGGGGAGAGGGCGGCCGTCACCTCGGGGTCGGCCAGCAGCTCGGTCTTGAAATCGGCGCCCTGTTCCCAGACCTTCATCGCGTTGCGCTGCACGAGGCGGTAGGAGTCCTCGCGGCTGACCCCGGCCTGGGTGAGGGCGAGCAGCACGCGCTGGCTCATCACCAGGCCGCGGAATCGGTTCATGTTCCGCATCATGTTTTCCGGGTAAACCACGAGATTCTCTACGAGACCCGTCAGCCGACCCAGCGCGAAGTCGAGCGTCACCGTGGTGTCGGGGCCGATGTTGCGCTCGACGCTGGAGTGGGAGATGTCGCGCTCGTGCCAGAGGGCGACGTTCTCGAGCGCGGGGACCACGGCGGCGCGCACGAGGCGGGCGAGGCCGGTCAGGTTCTCCGACAGCACCGGGTTACGCTTGTGCGGCATCGCCGAGGAGCCCTTCTGGCCCTTGGAGAAGAACTCCTCGG
>JAGRGD010000186.1 GCA_020445665.1 Rhodocyclaceae bacterium | reverse complement strand
GGGGGCGGCGCGCCGCCGGCATCGCCGGCCTCAACGCGGATCAGGTACTCACCGACGGCGAGAACGTCGCCCTCGGCCAGCGGTGCGGTCATGCCGTGGCCGATCGGTCGGCCATTGAGCAGGACCGGGTTCGAGCCCTGGTCCGCGACCGAATAGCGGCCGTCCCGGCACATGACTTTCGCGTGGATACGCGAGACGTGGCGCTCCGGATCAGGCAGATACAGCTTGTTGTTTTCGGAGCGCCCGACCGTGCCCCCCGAGCTGTCGAAGGTCGCTTCCCGCGGCTCGGGCAGCGGACTGCCTCTGAAGGATTCAACTCGCAAACGGATCATCGTTCATTTCCGATCGGTCTTCTTGGGGGTCTCGTGCCGCGCCGGTGCGGGTCATTATGGCACACGACCGGCATGCACATTGTCTTGGCGGGATGGGTGAGCCAAACCCTGCGGGGCGCTGCCGGCATCCCTCTATTCATCGCCAGAAATTGCGCCGTGGGGTGGTCGTGGATCACGACGGGGAGAAAATCCCGGCATATACTGCAGTCGCTGTAATCAAACTTTTCGAGGGGATTGGGGAATGAAGATCCGTGTCATTGCTGCTTCCGTTGCACTTGCCGGCGCTGCTGGCCTCGCCCATGCGCAGACCGCGTGCGTGTCGCCGACCAGCGACTTCTACGGCCTCGCGGTGGCGGTGGGTGCCGATTGCGGGACCGCGTCCTACACGACGGCCCAGGAATTGATCGACGGAATCGACACGGCGGAGCTGTCGACGGTTAACGCCAACTACGATGGCACGCAGATCGCGACCCTGAACGTCTTCTTCAATTCACTGCCGATCTCCCTCGCGTTCCCCAATGCCGGCAACACCGGCAGCGGCGCGGAGCTGACCTTCTCCATCCCCGACCTCGGCATCAACGAGACCTTCGTCGGCGCCGATCGCGACGCCTCGCAGGATCTGCTGGAAGATTACCTGAAAGATTCCGGCGTCATTGCCGACATCATGAAGTACCAGGCCGCCAATTCTCCCCACAGCCCGATTTCCGGGCCGGGCGGCGTGATCCCGACGGCGGTCTCCTCCGACTTTTCGGAAACCTTCGACACGATGCCGGCCGAGACCAGCGGCGAGCCGGTCAGCGTGATCGGGGCCGGGCTCGGCTTCTCCAGCCTGTCGGTCGATGATCGCGACACGACAGTCACCACGATCCCGATCTCGTACGCGGTGCGCAATACCATCGACCCGCGCCGCCAGCTGGTCTTCAGCATGCCGATCACGATCGCCGATACCGATGGCGCCAAGGCCTACTCGGTGTCGCTGGGCGTCGGCTACCGCTTCCCGATCAACGAGGCCTGGACCCTGACCCCGGCCATCCGCTACGGCGTGACGGCCTCCGAGGACCTCGCCACCGTCGCTGGCGTCGCATCGGCCACCCTGTCGAGCACCTACGCCCTGCGCTTCGACGGGTTCGACATGGCCATCGGCAACATGCTCGGCTACTACACGACGACCAAGGTGAGTGCGGGCGATTACTCCTTCGACCCGGACATCAACAACACGGTGCTGCGTAACGGTGTGATGCTCTCCCAGCCGGTGACCTGGGGCGGCAAGAAGCTGGCCATCGAGTATTCGGTGATCGACACCCGCTACCTGGGTACCGAGATCTATGTGGACAACACCCAGGAACTGGGCATCACGGTGGGCACCAACCGCAGCGCGTTCTCGTCCCGCTCCTACCTGCGGGGCGGCATCAACCTGCTGCGCGGCAAGGACACCACCGGGATCTCGCTGAACATCGGCTACTGGTTCTGAGGCCGTGACGGTGGCCCGCACGGCACCGACTCGCGGCATGATCCCGACCCTGCTCGGGATCGCTGCCGTGTGCATGGGCCTGTGGGCCGGTCCAGCGCGGGCCGACACCTATTCCGACGTCTCCGGCTTCGCCACGACAGGGCGCTTCGACGAGATCGAGCGCCTGATCGAAGGCGTCGCCAAGAAGCGCGAGCTCTCCAACCAGGAGCGCCACGCGCTGTGTTTCGCCTACTCCAAGACCAAGCGCTACGACCGCCTCCTGCCCTGTCTCGATGCCCTCGAGAAGGGCCTCGAGGACGGGTCGCCCCACACCTGGCTGTTCGGCCTCGATGACGCCACGCCGGTCGTGCATCTGATGCGGGCTGTCGCCCGGACCGACCTCGCCCAGTATCGGGAGGCACTCGCCGAGGCCGGCAAGGCGGTCGACTGGCTCGACGGCGACACCGACGGTTTTGCCGACATCGCTATCGAGGCCTATGCCGTGCGCTCCATCGCCTCGACCCTGTCCGGCGACGCCGAGCAGGGGCGCAAGCTCGCCGGTGACCTCGAGAACCTCGAGCTCGGCTGGGGCGAGGCACAGGATTTCGCAACCATCCGCTCGCTGGCCCTGGCGCGCTGTTTCGCCGCCCTGGGCGACTACCCGCAGGTCTTGCGCGTGATTCGCGAGGACGACAACTTCGAGTGGCGGGTGTGGGCGGACAACCTCATCAGCGGCGCCAGCCTGCGGGGTGTCAGCAACTGGGTGTGGGTCGAATTGCCGCGGGGCTTCCTGCTCAACCGGGCCTTGCTCGAGACCGGCCAGCTGGCTGAGGCCCGCGAGGGGCTCGACAAGCTGCTGGCCGCGCCGGCCGCGCCGGCCAACGGCGAGATCTTCTGGATGATGCTCTACGACCGCGGCCGGATCGCCGTGCGCGAGGGGAACACCGACGACGCCATCCGCTACTTCCGCCAGGCCATCGAGGCCATCGAGCTGCAGCGCTCCTCGATCAATACCGAGGCCGCCAAGATCGGCTTTGTTGGCGACAAGCAGGCCGTTTACGCCGAGCTGATCGAGATGCTGCTGGCGGCGGGGCGCAACAACACGGCCTTCGACTACATGGAGCGCTCGAAGGCGCGCGCGCTGGTGGACATGCTGGCCGCCAAGAACGACTTCCTCGTCTCCGGCGCCCGCTCCGGCGAGGCGCGGGAGACCTTCTCGCGCCTCAAGGAGGCCATGCTCCAGCGCCAGGTGCAGGTGCCGGTCAGCGGCGACGCGACCCGGGGCTCGGTGCAGACCATGAGCCTCGAGGAGATCAAGGCGCGGCTGGCCGTGATCGCGCCCGATCTCGCTTCGCTGATCTCGGTCTCGTCCCTGACCACCAGCGATGTGGAGGCCCGCCTGAATGCCGAGGAGGCGGTGCTCGAGTATTACGGCCACGGTGGCAAGCTCTACGCCGCGCTGCTGCACGAGGGCAAGGTGGATGTCACCGAGATCGCCAGCGACGGTCTGCAAGAGGCCGTGCGCGCCTTCCGCCGTGCGATCGAGGAGCGCACCGACGATGTCGAAGCCCAGGCCCGCACCCTGTACGACCGGCTGATCCGTCCGGTCAAGGGCCTCGAGCGGACCGCCAACCTGCTGATCGTCCCCCACGGCATCCTGCACTATGTCTCTTTCGGCGCCCTGCATGACGGCGACGACTACTGGCTCGAGAAGCGGAGCATGCGTTTCCTGCCGAGCGCCAGCGTGGTCGGCTTCATCGATGTACCGAAGGAGGTGCGTGCACCGAAGCAGCTGCTGGCCTTCGGCAACCCGGACCTGGGCGACCCCCGCTTCGACCTGCCCAGCGCCCAACGGGAGGTCGAGGTGATCAGCGCCATGGTGCCGGAGAGCCGCGCCTTCGTTCGCGCCCAGGCCAGCGAGACCGAGTTCAAGCAGAACGCCAGCCGCTATCGCTACCTGCACATCGCATCCCACGGCGAATACAACGCCGACAACGCGCTGCAGTCGCGCCTGCTGCTTGCGAAGGACGGCAGCAACGACGGCTCCCTGACCACCGATGAGCTCTACAACCTCCAGCTCGACGCCGACATGGTCACCCTCTCGGCCTGCGAGACCGGTCTGGGGACGGTGCTCTCGGGCGACGACGTGGTCGGCCTGACACGGGGATTCCTGTATGCAGGGGCCTCCAACATCGTGGCCTCCCTGTGGCAGGTGGACGACGACGCCACGACCCTGCTGATGCAGACCTTCTACCGCCGCCTTGACGCGGGCGACTCGAAGCGCCATGCGCTGCGCGAAGCGCAACTGGTGACGCGCAAGAAATATCCCCACCCCTTCTTCTGGGCCGCGTTCTTCATCACCGGCAACGGTCGCTAGCGCGGTTCAGCCAAGCTGGGCGCGCATCCAGGCGGGTGCGTTCAGCCAGCGCCTGGCCGTGGTGTCGAGATACTGGCCGGTCGCCGGGTTGTAGACCACGCTCAGAACCTGCTGGGTCATCGGATTCTTGGCGGTTCGCGTCGTGGCGCCTTGCGCGTGGTAGGGGTCGATGTAGGTGAGCGCCCTGTCGCTCCCCCGCGGGAGATAGGGGTCGATATAGGTGAGCGCCTTGTCGCCGGCGCGGGGTCGATAGGGATCGAAGTAAGTGATCGCGCGATCGCCGCCGGGCGCCGAAGGCTGGTCCTTGTTCCCGCCTACTCCCCCATAGACGGTATGCATCGACCCGCCCGCCGGTGGCCTTCCTCCGAGCCTCCGGATGTCGCGGTCGATGCCGAATGCGCCCCGTGTCCCGCGTCGCGTGTTGTTGCCCATTGCCGTCGCCTCCTCGAGCGAACCATGACGAATCGCTGCAATCCAGCTTGGTTCAGGGGGCGGCGTGGGTCAAGTCAGGCTGCCCGGAGCTGGCCGTCGGAGACCGTCGGCGGCGTGCTATGCCGGCCACACCCCAAGCGCGACCAGTTGCCGCGTCGCGGCGTCCGACCAGCCGCGATTGGCGGCGGGGCTCGCCGGGCTGGGGTGGAGCACCCGGCCCAGCTTCGGCACCCGATCCCCGACGGCCGCCGTCGCCCGCGTCTCGGCCCAGGCACCCACGCCGATGAGCCACTCGGGCTCCAGCAGTTCGACCAGGCGCCGCAGGTGGGCGTCGCAGATCTCGAGCAGCGGGCGCTGCTCGGCCGCGGGCAGCTTGTCCGGGGTCAGGTTGCGGCCGCCGTCGAAGAACGCGAGCGGACAGTAGTTGGCCACCAGATGCTCGGCGAAGAAGGCGTCGGCATCGCCGAAGCGTTCCTGGAACAGCCCCCACAGGCGGCGACCGCTGACCTCCGAGCGGGTGCAGGCGAAGCCCTCGACCGGGCGCTTGGGGTTCTGTCCGGCCGGCGCCTCGACCGGCGCCTCGAGGCCCATCCAGTCGCGCACCGCGGCGATCTCGCCGAAGGGCACACCGGTCTGCACCATGCCGAAGGGGCCCGGGTTCATGCCGACGAAGACCACCCGCTTGCGGCTCGCACCGTAGCGGGTCAGGTAGGCCTCGGCGCTGGTGCGCGCGTAGTCGAGGGGGTTGTAGACGTGGGACACCGGGGCGGAAAAGCGCAGCTCGGCCAAGGCGCGGGACATCGCGCGCGCGGCCTCGACCAGGGCCGCTCCGAGGGCCGGATCGGCGGTCAGTCGGGTCATCGGGGAGACTCCTCGGGTCGGTCGCCATGCCACGGCGCGACCTTCAGCAGCAGCGCCATGCCGGGGAAGGCCAGCACGAAGCACAGCCAGAAGAAGGGCTGCCAGCCGAGGGCCTCGACGAGGAAGCCGGCGGTGGCGTTGATGAAGGTGCGTGGCACGGCCATCAGGCTGGTGAACAGGGCCAGCTGGGTGGCCGTGTAGGCCGGGTGGGTGGTGCGCGCCATGAAGGCCACGAAGGCCGTGGTGCCGAGCCCGGCGCCGATCGCCTCGCCGGCGATCACCAGGGCGAGGGCGACCAGTCGGCCGGTGTCCGACGGCGCCGGCCCCAGCCAGGCCAGCCAGACGAAGCCGAGGATGGTCACCAGCTGGACCACGCCGAACAGCCACAGGGCGCGGTTGATGCCCAGCTTCACCATCCAGATACCGCCGAGAATGCCGCCGGCCACCATCGGCCACAGGCCGGCGTTCTTGGCGATCAGGCCGATCTCGGTCTTGGAGAAGCCCATGTCCAGGTAGAAGGGGGTGGCCAGCGCGGTGCACAGGGAATCACCCAGCTTGTAGAACAGCATGAAGGCCAGCACCAGCAAGGCCGAGGCAACGCCGTGGCGCGAGAAGAACTCGTGGAAGGGCTCGACCACCGCGTCGCGGAGCGTACGCGGGCTGGTGTCGGCGACGGCCGGCTCCCGCACCAGCAGAGTCATGACGATGCCCGGCAGCATGAACAGCGAGGTGATCAGGAAGACCATGTCCCAGGGCATCCTGTCCGCGAGGATCAGCGACAGCGAGCCGGGCACGAGGCCGGAGATGCGGTAAGCGTTCACATACATGGCGTTGCCCAGGCCGAGTTCCTCATCCGGCAGGATTTCGCGCCGCAGGGCGTCCAGCGCGATGTCCTGGGTGGCCGAGAAAAGCGCCAGCGCGGCGCTGACCGCAACCACCCAGGGCAGGTGCTCGGCCGGCGAGAGCTGACCGAGCCAGGCAATGGACGCCACCAGCCCGATCTGGGTCACCAGCATCCAGCTGCGGCGGCGGCCGAGGCGGGGCAGGATGCCGAAGCGGTCGAGCAGCGGCGCCCACAGGAACTTCCAGGTGTAGGGGAACTGGATCAGCGCGAAGGCCCCGATCGTCTTCAGCGACAGTCCCTCGGTCCGCAGCCACGCCGGCAGCAGGTTGAACAGCAGGTAGAGGGGCATGCCCGAGACGAAGCCCATCACGATGCAGACCAGCATGCGGCGGTTGAGCAGGGCGGTCAGCCAGGCGGGGCGGGTGGCAGGCAAACGGGGTTCCGTGGGGGCGTGGCGGGGGGGTGTCGGCGATTATCCCAAAGCTACCGGATCGGTGCGTTGTGGCGACATTTCACGACACAGTGAACACAATTCGATACTTTCCTTGCACTCTTGCGGGGCATGCCTAGAATGGCGCCCTCAAAAAGCAAATCCATAAACCGCAGGAGGAGAACCCTATGCCGCACCACGTCATCGTCTCCTTCGGCGAAGAGCGGGAGTACGAGTTTCCGCTCGCCGATGCCGAAGTGGCCGAAATCGACCGGGATGCTGCCCGGGCGTGGCTGGCGAAGGAATTCGAGGATCTCGAGTGCGAGCCGACCAACCCGATGGGGAAGGTGCTGGTGCTCGACATGGTCCTCAACGTCGCCAAGTACGGTGGTGAAGCGCGTTTCCGTGACGGAGGCGCGTGGGCAAAGGACTTCGCCCTCATGACCGCGGCGGCGCTCAGCCGTTCGGCCATCCGGGTCGATGTCGCAGGGTTCACGGTGGGCTGAAAGGCTCGCCAGCGAGACAGGCGGGGGCCTGCACCTTTCGGGGTGCAGGCCCTTGTTCTTTCCGGCCTCGCCCCCGGCTTCAGCCAGCCAGCGTCGAGGCCAGCCAGATCATCAGCAGGCCGATCGCGATGAACACCAGCAGCGCCTTCGCCGAGCCGCCCGCCTTCGGTCTGGCTGACGTGGCTGGGTGGGCCTGCTCGAATCGATCGCGCATCCGTGCGAGGCGGGCTTCCTTGCTCTCGTGGGTCGGGCGCAGCGGGGTGACGTTGTCCTTGGCCATCGTGACTGGTGTTACTCCAGAAAGCGGTCATTCCACGCCGAGAAGCGGCGATAGGCCTCGGCCTTCATGGCGTACTTGTCGGCGAAGTCCTTCGGATCGAGGGGGTCGAAGACGTGGTAGTTGGCGCGGTTGTTCACGGTCGACATCATGTGCCGGATCTTGTCGGGCAAGGTGTAGGGGTCCTGCCACTCGAAGTCGTCCTGGGCCTCATAGTGCAGGAACACCGGAACGATCGGCACGCCGGTGCGCATCGACACCTCGAAGGCGCCGGACTTGAACTCGGTGAACAGGCGGCGCCCCTTGCAGCCCCCTTCCGGGTACAGGGCCAGATTGGTGCCCCCCTCGACGGCGCGCACCATCGTCTCGATGGCCTGCTGGCGGGAGTCCGCATCGTCCCGGTCCACGTAGAGCGTGCCGGCGGCCTGGCTGATCCGGCCGACGACAAACCAGTCCTTGACCTGGACCTTGGCCAGCGACACCACGTCGAACAGGGCCGGAATGCCGATATCCTCGAACGCCGAGGGGTGGTTGGCGATCAGGATGAAGTGCTCGGGCAGGCGCCGGCGGTTGTGCTGGTGCAGGCGCAGATCGATGTCGATGGCGCGCACGAAGGCGCGGCACCAGGTGTGGAACAGCCGCGCCACCGGGTGGCGGCCCTGCCAGGGCAGGAAGGTCAGGCCATAGACGACCAGCGTCAGGACGACGAAGTCGATCCAGCCGGCCAGCGTTCGCAGGGCGCGCAACAGGGCGAGCATCGGCGGGGTGGCCTCTGCGTGATTCGGAGGCCCGAGTGTAGCCCTGCCCCTGCGTGCGCGACCAGTGCGCGCTCAGTGGGCCTCGTCCGCCTGACCGGCCGGCGGGCGGTCCAGGTCGACGCCCAGTTCGGCCACACGCCGGTAGAAGGTCGAGCGCGAGACGCTGAGCAGGCGGCAGGCCGCTGTCACGTTCCAGTGTACGGCTTCGAGCGCTTCGAGGATCTCCTGGCGCGGATCGGTGCCCCGCAGCGGGGGGCGCGAACCCGCCGTCGCTGCCGAGGGCGCCGCCACCGGCCGCAGTCCGAAGTCGTCCGGCAGGTGCTCCGGGGTAACGCTGTCTTCGGTGCAGACCGCGATTGCGAAGCGCAGCACATTGCGCAGTTCGCGGATGTTGCCCGGCCAGCTGTGGCGGCACAGGGCGGTGGTCGTTTCCTTCGCCAGCGACAGGCTGCGGCTCGACGCCGCGCACTCTTCGTGGAAGACCCGCGCGACCAGTTCGCGCACATCGGTCCGCTCGCGCAGCGGCGGTAACCGGAAGGTGGCGGCGTTGAGGCGGTAGTAGAGATCCTCCCGGAAGCTGCCGTCGGCCACCATCGCCGGCAGGTCACGGTGGGTGGCGCAGACCACCGAGATGTCCACCTGCACCGGCTCGGCCGCGCCGAGGGCCACCACCTCGCCCTCCGAGAGCACGCGCAGCAAGCGCGTCTGCAGCGACAGGGGCATGTCGCCGATCTCGTCGAGGAACAGGGTGCCGCCGTCGGCGAGGGCGATCTTGCCCGGACAGCCCTTGGCGCGGGCGCCGGTGAAGGCCCCCTCGCGGTAGCCGAACAGCTCGCTCTCGATCAGGCTCTCCGGAATCGCCGCACAGTTGATCGCCACGAAGGGCTTGTCCGCGCGGGTGCTGTAGTTGTGGATGGCCCGGGCCATGGCTTCCTTGCCGCTGCCCGTCTCGCCCAGCAGCAGGATCGGGATGCGGTTGTTGGCCAGCAGCTTGATGCGTTCGAAGCTCTGCCGCAGGCGCGGATCGGAGGTGCACAGGCCGGCCAGGTCGGACTCGCCGTCGGGGCGCCGGACCGGCACGGGGCGGCGGGCGGCGCGCTTCTGCGCGGCGGGGGCGCGGAGCATCACCGAGATGCAGTTTTCCGGGCCGCCGAGCATCGGCATCGGGACTCCGGGCTGGCGGTGGGCGAAGTCGATCAGGCGGGACACCGGCAGGTCGAGGAGGGCCTCGATGCTGTCCACCGGTCGCGCCAGCTGGACCGCCAGCTGGCGGCTGATGCCGAGAATGCGGCCGCCTTCGTCGAAGGCGATCAGGGCATCGGGGTCGCCGTCCCAGGCGCCGCCGCGGGTGCGCACCTGGGCGATCCAGGCGCCGGCGTGGCCTTCCCGGAACAGGGCCTGC
This sequence comes from Rhodocyclaceae bacterium, assembly GCA_020445665.1. Lineage (GTDB taxonomy): Bacteria > Pseudomonadota > Gammaproteobacteria > Burkholderiales > Rhodocyclaceae > Cognatazoarcus. Next base: position 10,355 of record JAGRGD010000186.1, on the reverse strand, counting down.
TCGATCCGGTTCGCGGTCTGCAGCGTCAGGCTGTACGCCAGGGCCTGGCCGCCCCGGTCCGTCGTGGGCTGCATGGCCGTCGCGTTGATCACGCCTTGCAGCGAGCCGGTGGCGCCGAAGACCGGCACTGCGCTGCAGCTGATGCCGTGATTGATGGTCAGGAAGTGATCTTCCCGGTGCACCAGGACCGGCTCGCGGGCGGCGATGGCCGTGCCGACGCCGCAGGTGCCCTGGGCCTGTTCCGACCAGCAGGCACCGGCGAGCAGCCCGCACTGGCCGAACTCCCGGTCGAGGCTCGGCTTGGTGCGGACCTCGAGCGTGGCGCCGCTGGCGTCGGTCAGGAGTGTGCAGTAGCCCAGCGCCCCGATCTGGCGATGCAGCCAGTCGACGCCGGGCATGGCCGTGCGCAGGAAGCGTTCGTGTCGTTCCCGCAGGCGGGACAGGCGGGAGTCGGTCAGCACGTCTTCGGCGGGCTGGCCCCAGGGGTCGAGGCGGTGATCGTAGCGGGAACGGGTCTGGGATTCGGCGAGCCGGGCCTCCATGGCCTGGGACGCCTGGCGGGCGTCGGCTGCCGACGCGGCTTCGAGGGCGCGTCTGAGCATTCTGTCTCTCTCCTGGGCCACCGTCGATCGTGCGCGGCGGCTCCTGTCTTGTGTCTGACCTGCGGTCTTGGGGCGGGGTGCCGGAGACCTCGCCTCGGACGATCATAGTGAGCGGTCACGGCAGGGGCAAGCGCCTCGCCGGGCAAAAAAACTGCGGTCGTGGTGGCCACGACCGCCAATGGAGGCGCGACCCTCCTGAGGAGATATCTCCCCGGCCCCCGCGCGGGGCCGGGGTGTGGGGCGAGCGTCGGGAGACGGTGGCGCTCGCCGGCACGCGTCAGCCGTGCTGCATGTACACCACCTGCGTCTCGGTGTACTCGAGCAGCCCGTGCTTGCCGTCGGCCCCGCCGATGCCCGAGTGGCGGCGGCCGGCGTGGAAGCCCTGCATGGCCTCGAAGTGCTCCCGGTTGATGTAGGTCTCGCCGAAGCGCAGGGTGTTGCAGGCCTGCATGGCCTTCGACAGGTCGCGGGTGAACACCGACGAGGTCAGGCCATAGACGGAGTCGTTGCCCAGGCTCACCGCCTCCTCGAGGCTGTCCACCACCTGGATCGGCAGTACCGGCCCGAAGATCTCGTCGCGCATGATCTCCATGTCGTGGCGGCAATTGACCAGCACCGTGGGCAGGTAGTGGTAGCCCCGCTCCATCGGCGCTTCGCCGCCACCGAGGATCACCTCGGCGCCGTCGCCGCGGGCCCGCTGGACCATCGCCGACACCTTGTCGAGGCCCTGCCGGTTGACCAGCGGACCCATGTCCACGTTGGGGTCCGCGATCGGGTCGCCGTAGGTCACCGCCGCCATCCGCGCGACCACCTTGTCGGTGAACTCGCTGGCCACGGAGCGCTCCACATACACCCGCTCGGCGCAGTTGCAGACCTGCCCGGTGTTGATCACGCGAGAGTCGCAGATGGCCTTGGCCGCCAGGTCGATGTCGGCGTCGCCGAGCACGATCGCCGGGGCCTTGCCGCCGAGTTCGAGGTTCACCCGGGTCAGGTTGGCACCGGCGGCGAGCATGATGCGGCGGCCGGTGGCGACGCTGCCGGTGAAGCTCACCAGGTCGATGTCCGGCGAGCTCGACAGCTGCGCGCCGACGCTCGCGCCCCGTCCGCCGACCAGGTTGAAGACCCCCGCCGGCAGCTCAGCCTCGTGCACCAGGCGGGCGAACTCGAAGGCGTTGATCGGCGTCTCTTCGCTCGGCTTGATGACGATCGTGTTGCCGGTGATGAGCGCCGGGGCCATCTTGCGGGCGATCAGGAAGAAGGGAAAGTTCCACGGCAGGATGCCCACCGTGACGCCGATCGGCCGGCGCATCAGGAAGATCGACTCGCCCGGGCGGTCGCTCGGAATGATCTCGCCCTCGATGCGGCGGGCCCACTCGGCCATGTAGTCCAGATAGTCGGCAGTGAAGTCCACCTCGACCCGGGCGAGGCCCAGCACCTTGCCCTGCTCGCGGGTGATGATCTCGGCCAGCGCGTCGGCCTTGCCGCGGATGCGCTGGGCGACGGCGCGCAGGTAGCCGGCACGCTGGATGGCGGTCAGTTTCTCCCAGCCGGGCTGGGCACGGCGGGCGGCGCCGATCGCCTCTGCGACCTGCCCGTCGGTGGACTCGGGCACGCTCGCCAGCAGGGCGTCGCTCGCCGGGTTGCGGACCTCGATGCGTTCGCCCGCGCCGTCGACGAAGCGGCCGTCGATGTAGTTCTCATAGTGTGTGGTCATGTCTCGCTCCAGGGTGATGAAGACCAACGATTGGGGGTTGGGGGTGTGTGTCGAGGGCTCAGGCGGGGCGTGCCATGCGCTTGCCGAGCTGCTCGGAGACCAGGCCGAACAGCACGCCGGCGATCCAGGTCAGCACGACGAAGGCGAAGCCGTCCTCGAGCTTGGCGCCCGAGCCGAAGAAGCTGGCCGCGCCGAGAAAGGCCGCCGGGGTGTATGCCAGCAGGGCCAGGTCGGCCATCGCCACCAGCACGAAGGCCAGCACCGTGACGAGGCCGATCAGGGCCGGCAGGCCACCGCCCAGGAGCTGGACGCCATAGAGCGTCACGGCGGTCAGGATGATGGCGGCGAGGCCGGCCGCGAGGGACTTGCTGAGGCCCTCCGTGCCGCCGCCGGCAGCGAAGAAGGCGGCCCAGGCGACGAAGCCGATCCAGGGGTTGAAGTGGAAGTCCGGGTTGCCGACGCTGAGGTATACCCAGAGGGCGACGAGGGCGGCGATGCTCGAGGCGAGTGCGTGCAGAAGCTTCATGGAATCCTCCCGAAGGGTTCGGGTGGGCAGGTTCCGGGCCCCGCGCTGGCGGGACCCGGGGCCGCGCTCACCAGACGTAGGCGTACTTGATGTTCAGGCTGTTGTTGGCCGCGTGGTTCTCGCCCTTGAGCGTCCGCGAGTAGCGCAGCGTGATCGACTGGTTGTCGAAGGTGTGCAGCATCAGGCCCACGCCGGCGTCGAGCGCGTGGCTCGCGTCGACGGTGCTGGTCTTCTTGCTGCGCTCGTAGTCCAGCGCCACGAAGGGCTCGAGGAGGTCGCTGGCGCGATAGCCGAGGCGCTGGTTGGTGTGGATGCTGTGGCCCGGCCGGGTGCCGTCCACCTTCTCGCCCTGCCAGACGAAGCCGGCATCGGCCGTCCACCCCAGCTGTTCGGTCAGGCGCACGTCCCACAGCAGGCTCGACAGGTTCTTCCAGTTGCGGTCGCTGACCGAGTCGTCGCCGACCGGGATCTGCAGGAAGGACTGGAAGCCGAAGGTCGAGGTGGGGCTGGGCTTGTACCAGATCGCGAAGCCCGTCAGCGGGTCGCCGACGCCGCTCGCCTGGCTGTCGTTGCGGGTGTCGCGCACGCCGATCTCCGGCACGATCACCTCGTAGGCGATGCCGATCTGGCGGTTGGACTCGGGCGACCAGAAGCGGACGTACTTCGACAGGCCGACGATGACGGTGCTGTCATTGCCGTCGACCTTGTCGCCGTCGCTGTCGTAGGCCTTGTTGTTGCGCTGGACGTAGGCGTACTGCACGAACACGTTGAAGGGCTCGAAATCCACCGGCAGCTCGTACTCGTGGGGGCCGATCACGTCGAAGGTGGTCTGGGCGGCGGCCGGCAGGGCCAGGCAGCCGAGGCCGAGGGCAGTGGCGGCGGCGCGGATCAGGGTGTGTTTCTTCATGGGTTTCTCTCGAAGTCGGTTGTCCCGGGGCAGCAGGGGGCCACCGGGTCCCGTCCGGGGACCCGGGGCGTGCTGCGTTCGGTTCAGGGTTCGGGGGTGGGGTCGGGGGTCAGCGCGCGAGCTTGAAGACCATCACCGTGCCGCCCTGCGGCACGACGGTCTTGTGGGGCAGCACCGCGTCGAAGGCGCCCTGCATGCGCTGGGCATCGACGCCCCAGCCGGCCTGCACCGCGATGTACTGCTCGCCATCGACCTCGAAGCTCGAGGGCACGCCGATCACGCCGGAGCTGGCCGGGTACTCCCACAACACCTTGCCGGTGCTGGCGTCGAAGGCGCGGAACTTCCGGTCATTGGTGCCGCCACCGAAGACCAGGTTGCCGCCGGTGGTGAGCAGCGGTCCCCAGTTCATCTCGGCATAGGTGTGGGTCCACACCTTCTTGCCGGTCTTCAGGTTCCAGGCCTGCACTTCGCCCACGTGCTTGCGCGCCGCGTCGCCCATCCGGACGTTGGTCAGGATGTTGTCCAGCGCCACGCCGATGTAGAGCTCACCCTCGCTGTACTTGGTGGGCTCGCCGGTCAGCTCGGAGCACAGGTTGTTGTTGGCCGGGATGTAGAGCAGGCCGGTCTGCGGGTTGTAGGCCTCGGGCGGCCAGTCCTTGCCGCCCCAAAGGGAGGGACAGAAGCTCACGGTCTTGTCGGTGCCGGGGGTGTGGGCCGGATCGTAGGTGGGGCGTCCGGTCTTCTTGTCCACGCTCTTGAAGACGTTCTGGGTGACGTAGGGCCACGCATCGACGAAGCCGATCGGACCGTTGCTGCGCTCGAGCATCCACAGGTAGCCGTTGCGCCCGGCATGCACCAGCGACTTCACCTTGCGCCCGCCGTGCTCCAGGTCGATCAAGAGCGGGGCGGAGACTTCGTCCCAGTCCCAGGCGTCGTTGTGGTGGTACTGGTGGTAGCCCTTGAGCTTGCCGGTGTCCACATCGAGGGCCAGCGTCGAGTTGGCGTAGAGGTTGTCTCCGGCCCGCGTGTCGGGCATCCACGGCCCGGCGTTGCCGACGCCCCAGTACGCGATGCCGGTGTCCGGATCGTAGTTGCCGGTGATCCACACCGAGCCGCCGCCGTGCTTGTAGGTGTCGCCGGGCCAGGTCTCGCCACCGGGCTCGCCCGGCGCCGGAATCGTGTAGGTGCGCCACGCTTCCTCGCCGGTCTCGGCGTCGAAGGCGGCGACGAAGCCGCGGATGCCGTACTCGCCCCCCGAGGAACCGACCATGATCTTGCCCTTCGCAGCCAGCGGCGCGAGGGTCATGTAGTAGCCCTTGCGCCAGTCCGCCACCGCCTTCACCCACAGCGCCTCGCCGGTCTTCGCGTCGAGCGCCACCAGGTTGGCGTCGGTGGTCGCGAGGTAGAGGCGGTCGCCGTAGAGGGCCACGCCCCGGTTGGTCGGGTGGAGCTGCATCAGCTCCTCGGGGATCGACTTCTGGTAGCGCCACAGCTCCTTGCCGGTGGCGGCCTCGAAGGCGATCACCTGGTTGTTCGGCGTGGTGATGTACATGTAGCCGTTGTTCACCATCGGCGGCGACTGGTGGCCTTCCTTCATCCCGGTCGCGTACGACCAGGCGAGGGTCAGCTTGCCCACGTTGTCACTGGTGATCTGCTTGAGGGGGCTATAGCCCCAGCCCGCGTAGTTGCCCCGGTAGGACAGCCAGTTGCGGGACTCGGGTGTCGCCAGGCGGGCGTCCGTGACCGGCGCGTAGGCGGGCAGCGCGGCCTGGGCGGCCAGCGGTGCGACGGCGAGCAAGGCGGTGATCCATGTCTTTCTTGTTTTCATGCGTGTGACTCCTCCGACCCCTGCAAAGGGGGGTATCGATGAATGACCCGGGTGGGTTCAGAGCGTCGCGCCCGGACGCGACGTGAAGCCGTCGGCGACAACCAGCACGTCGCCGTCGAGCTTGAGCGGGAGCATCGGCAGGCGGCGCGGGGCAGGGCCCGCGACACGCTCACCGCCGGCGGCAGGCCGGAACTGGGAGAAGTGGCAGAAGCACAGCAGCAGACCCTTCTCGGCGTTGAATTCGGTGATGTTGCAGCCCTGGTGCGTGCACACCGCGGAGAAGGCAATGACGCCCTCGATGGCGTGTTTCGAGGCGGAGGGCTCCATCGCGGCCGGGTCCAGGCGCAGCAGCAGGAGCTTGTTCAGTCGCGAGCCGTCGCGCACCGTGCCGGTCGCGGCGTCGAAGGGCACCGCCATCAGCGGCTTGCCTTCGGCGCTGACATCCGCCAGGCGCAGGGGCGTGGGGGTGCCCTCGGCGTCGGCGGCGACGAGCCGATCGCCGGGCTGGGGCCGGGCGCGGGCCGGCTCCGCGGCGATCGCCGTCTGGCCGAGGCCGGCGGCCATACCGACCAGGGCGCCGGCGCAGAATCTGAGGGTGTCGCGCCGGGTGGCGCAGGGGGGCTCGCCGGCAAGGCGTTCCGGGGGGGAATCCGTGCGATTCACGTCTGTCTCCGTCCATCGTGTTGTGGTCTTGTCTGGACGGACAAGGGGCAAGGCGCGGGCCAGACGTGGCCGATATCGTCATGGCATCACCCCCGGGCTGCCCGGAAACGGGCATGCCCAGGGGCGCTGCGGGTCAGCGAGCAGGGGAGACGATGGGGAAGCGGGCGCGGTGGGTCGCGCGGCTGGCGGTGTGTCGCCGGCTCGTGTGGGACGCTACTGACACAGCGCTGAAACACTCGCCCGGCCACGGCCAGCCGGGCCCGGCTGGCGTGCGTTGGTGCTGCGGCCTCAGCGGGGGAGCGGCGGCTCGCGAAGGGGGCTGCTGGCGCCCAGCGCCTCGACCCGGGTGACCCCGGTGGTCGGGAAGGCGATGGCGATGCACGGCCAGGTGAGGGCCTGGGTGACCACGCTGCCGGCGGCTGGCTCGGATAGCTGCACCGGCAGCAGCATGGTGCCGTCCTTGACGCTGGCGGTGTCCCGATACAGGTTCAGGCCATAGCCACCGGTGGAGAAGCGTCCGGCGCTGACGATCGCGACCCTGGACTGGCGGAAGTTGATGTCCGGCAATTCGGGGGCGGGCAATTGACGGCCTGTCAGGCGTCGCCAGATCTGATGCCACTCGGTGTCGGTGGTGACCAGGACGACGGTCGTCCCGCCGCCGAGGCGACCGCACTGGGACGACGAGAGCACCGTCTGCAGGTGAACCTCGCCGGACAGCGGGCGCGCCGGCTGGCCGCCGGTGCAGCCCTGGGCGGCCAGCGCGAGGACGAGGAGGGCAAGGCGGGATAGCGTCATGGCTCAGTCCTTCGGTTGCAGGGCGAAGCCGCGCGGGTCGGGCGCGTGCAGGCCGGCCGAGCGCAGCGCGCCGCCCGGGCCCACCGACAGGACCAGCCCGGTGAGGTTGCTGCCCGCCAGCTCAAGGATGTCCGGCGCGCCGATCACCGGCCACGCCCCACAGCTCTCGCCACTGCCGCAGATGAAGTCGTCGTTGTCCAGGTCGCTGCCCCCCACCAGGGTGTATTCGCCGGCGGCCACGTTGTCGAAGCGGAAGGTGTAGCGCCCGCCGCTGGCGGCGGCATCCACCTGGCCGAGGTTCTGCCCGGTCTCCGGGTCGAGGAGCAGGAAGTACACCCGCCCCGCATCGCCGGTGGCGTCGTTCGAGGCGATCAGCATCGTGACCGGCACCGTCAGGTTGCCGATGCTGCTCGCGACGCTGATGCTGCCGCCGTAGGCGCCGGCGGGCAGGGAGCCCCGTGCGGCGGTCACCCGATACTCGAAACCGCCATTGACGGCTGTCGGCGACGAGATCGAGATCCAGCTGTCGCTGCGGGTCAGGGTCGGTGCGGCCAGTCCGCCGTCGCCCTGGTTGGTCAGTCGCAATGTGAGCTGGCTGCCGCTGCCACCGAAATCGAGACGGGTCGGCGCCGACGCGAGCACGGCCGGGCGGTCGGTGTTGCCGATCAGGCTGCGGGCGCCGATGACCGCCTGATAGGCGTTGATGCGGCCGTGGCCGAAGGAATTGTCGCGGCCGGCGTTACCGATGTCGTCGCTCATCTGGCCCGAGCTCAGCAGGGCGTCCACCTGCGCCGGGGAGATGTCGGCGTTCACCGCGCGCATCAGGGCCAGCACGCCGGCCACGTGGGGCGATGCCATCGAGGTGCCCTGCAGGAAGCCGTAGCTGGCCTGGGGGCTGCCGGTGACCTCCGAGAGGTAGGTGCTGAGGATGTTGTCGGCGTAGCCGTCGGCATTGACGTCGGTCTGCGCCGCGCTGCCGCCTGGTGCCGCCACGTCCACCGTCGAGCCGAAGTTCGAGAAGTCCGACAGGCCGCCATTGATGTCCAGCGCGCTGACGGAGATCACGCCGTCGTAGGCCGCCGGATAGGAGGGCCGCGAGACCGCCTCGTTGCCCGCCGCGGCGACGACGATGACGCCGGCCGCGCGCGCCTCGGTGACCGCATCCTGCACCGCCTGCACGTACTCCGGCCCGCCCAGGCTCAGGTTGATGATGTCGGCTGCCCGGCTCGGCCGGGTGCCGGAGACGTTGTCGAGGCCCGCCGCGAAGCGGATGCCGTGGAGGATGTCGAAGGCGGTGCCGCCGCCCCGACCCAGCACCCGCACGGGCATCACGCGGGCGCCGCCGGCCACGCCGGCGATGCCGCTCCCGTTGCTGGTGGCCGCCGCCACGGTGCCGGCCACGTGGGTGCCGTGCCACGAACTGCCGCCGCCGTAGTCCCGGTCGCCCGGGTCGTTCGGGTTGCTGTCGATGCCGTCGCCGTCGAGGGCGCGGGCAGCGTCGCTGACGAAGTCATAACCGGCCACCAGCTGGCCCTGCAGATCCGGGTGGGCGAGCACCACGCCGGTATCCACCACCGCCACCACCACCGGGCTACCGGCGCGGCTGCCGTCGGTGATGTCCCAGGCGGCCGGCAGGTTGATCACCGGGTAGTGCCACTGCAGCGCGTAGAACGGGTCATTCGGCACCGCCGAGGCCCGCAGGATGGTGTTGGGGCTGGCGCTGGCCACGCCCGGCGCCGCCGCGAGGCGCTTGAGGGCGCGGATCGTACGCCGCCGCTCGGCCTGGGCGGCGTCGAGCGGGGCGCCGGTCCAGTCATCCACCTCGACCGACAGGGCCGCCGCGCGGGCGAGGCCGTTGTCGGCCTCGAGGGATACCAGCAACGGCATGTTCGCGCCGCCGGCAAGCACCCGGCGCTGCCCCAGCGCACTGGCGGTCGCGCCCGGTCCGTCGCTGGCGAGCGTCACGATGGCCTCACCCGGCACCATGTCGGCGACCCGGTTCCAGCCGGCGCTGGCAGAGGCCGAATCGAGCTCGGCGCCGAGGGACAGCTCGTAGGCACTGCCACCGGCGAAGGCCCGGACCAGCACGATGTACGAGCCGGAGGTGGGCACCACGATGCGCTCCTCCTGCTCGATGCCCTCGGAAGTCGCGATCAGATTGACGTTGGCGTCGTAGAGCTGGAGGTCGAGGTCGACGCTGTCCTTGGCCTGCTCGTTCCAGCCGCCGATGCGCAGCACCAGCGTCTGGCCCGCCACCAGGTCGGCCTGGTAGCCGTCGAACTCGTCGGTGTCGCTGGCGAAGCGGCTGTTCGATTGGCCGAAGGGCGTCTTCGTCGCGAAGCCGGTGACGGTGCCCGGGTTGGGGATCGGTTGCGCCGTGGCGGGCGTGTCGTTGCGGGTGAACACTGCGTTGGGGTCGTTCACGTCGCTGTCGGTGGTGACCCCGTCCGGCACGCTGGCGGTGCCGGAGATCGAGGCCGGGCCTGAAGGGTCGCCCCCGCCATCGTCTCCACCACCCCCGCCCCCTCCGCAGCCGGCCAGGACAAGGAGGGCGAAGAGCGGAGCAGCGTAGCGCGGGAGCATGGTGGACGTCCTTTCTGGGAGGCGCGGTCGGGCTTCGCAGTCTAACGGTCCACCACTTGCCCCTACAATGGCGGCATGCCCATCGGCCCTGCCCCGACCCCTCCCGCCACCCCATGACGACCGGCGCACCCCCGGGCGGCAGCGGGCTCGAGCCCGGCCTGATGCTGGTGCACGGCAACCGCGCCGAGTCCCTGCGCGCCCTGATGCAGGCCTGGCTGACGCGCCACCCCCTCGCACCCCTCGAGCCCGAGACCCTGCTGGTGCAGAGCAACGGCATCGCCCAGTGGCTCAAGCGCCACCTGGCCCGCGACCCGGCGCCCGACGGCGGGGGCTGCGGCATCGCCGCGGCGCTCGAGTTCCTGCTGCCGTCGCGCTTCCTGTGGCAGGCCTACCGCGCCGTGCTCGGGCCGGCTGCGGTGCCGGAGGTCTCGCCCTTCGACAAGCCGCGCCTGGCCTGGCGCCTGATGCGCATGCTGCCGGCCCTGCTGGATGATCCGCTGCACGCGCCGCTGGCGCGCTTCCTGGTGGACGACGCCGACCTGCGCAAGCGCTTCCAGCTCGCCGGAAGGCTGGCCGACCTCTTCGACCAGTACCAGGTGTACCGCGCCGACTGGCTGGCGGCCTGGGCGGCGGGGCGCGACGTGCTGATCCGCGCCAGCGGCAGCGAGCAGCCCCTGCCGGCGGGGCTGCGCTGGCAGGCCGCCCTGTGGCGCGCCCTGCTGGCCGACGTGGCGGCC
>JAGRGD010000185.1 GCA_020445665.1 Rhodocyclaceae bacterium | reverse complement strand
GCTCGGTGCCGGGGCTCAACAACGTGCTGTGCTATTCGCCCGCGCTCATTGCCACCATGGGCGACATCGACCAGATCGTCGACGCCACCGACAAGGCGCTGACCAGGGTGTTCGGCTAGATCGCCGGCCAGAAAACCTGAATCGCCTCCTGTCCCTATTCCGCCCGGCGGCACCGCCGGGCAGCCCCATGCCGAAGGCATGCCTGCGGCACGACCCGCCCCCCCGGGCTGTTGTGTTGGGTCTGATTGCTGAGAACAGCGATGGGGGCTTGGTAGTCGAGACATCTCAACCTGGTGCGATTGTAGTTTTCCACGAAGCGCAGGATGAATGCTGTGCGCGCCTCGCGGTCGAGAAAGACGGTTCGGTGCCGGCTGTTGTCGCGGGCGGGTGGTCGGTTCCGCATGGCTTCGCCCAGCCGACGGTTGAAGCGCTCGACCATGCCGTTGGTCTGTGGCCGGTAGGGGCGGGTCAGCTTGTGGCGGATGCCATGAGCCGCGCAGAGCCGGTCGAAGGGATGGCTCCCGGTCGGTCGCGCCTCGGCCCCGGCGCGTGAACCGGTACGGAACCGGTCGGTGAACTCGGCGCCGTTGTCGGTCAGCACAGTGTGCACCGGATGGCCGAACGCCGCCAGAAAGCGCTCCATCGCGGCGGTGACGGTTGCGATCCTGCGGTCGGGCAGCACCTCGACATGGACGAAGCGGCTTGTGCGCTCGATGGCGACGAAGGTGAACTCGGGCACGCCGCCAAGCTTGCCAAGATACATCAGATCCACATGGACGAAGCCGAACGGCGTGTCCTCGAAGCTCTGCGCCGCGCCCGGGCCGGACCCGCGAGGCCGCCGGTTCAGCCCCAGGCGCCGGAGCGCCCGCCAAACGGAGTCTCGGCTGAGACCGGGGTGAACGCAGCGGTTCATCACTTCGGTGATGTCGTCGAGACTCAGGCCGGCGCGGGTCCTGAGCTCGGCGATCAGGCGCTCGTCCTCGGGGGACGTGGCCTGGCCGAGATCGTGGCGGACATGGCTGCGGTCCTGAATGTCGCTGCGCCTGCGCCATTTGCGGATCGTGGTCTCGGACACGCCGTGGCGCCTGGCGAGCACCGCCACCGGATCGTGGCTTGCCTGAATCTCGGCGCGGACCTTCGGCGTGGTTCGCGCATTGGCATGCAGACGTGTCTTCATCGGGCCCTCCTGAGTCGCTGCACAAGGAGAATGCCACACGCGATCCCGGGCGGGTCCAAACAATCTGCTTCGACACAACACCGGGCGGGGGCTTCTCCCCCGCCCGCGGTCGCGGGCTGCCCTCGGTCTGTTCGCCGGAGCGTTGCAGATTAACTGGACGATCCTTTAGCCGCGAAAATGCTTGGACAGTTTCAGGCCCTGGCCCTGATAGTTCGACGCGATCCCGGCGCCGTAAAGCCGCTCGGGCACCTGGTCCATGCGTTCATAGACCAGCCGGCCCACCACCTGCCCGTGTTCGAGGACAAAGGGCGCCTCGTGGCAGCGCACCTCGAGCACCCCGCGCGAGCCCGCCCCGCCGGCGGCGGCATGGCCGAAGCCGGGATCGAAGAAGCCTGCGTAGTGTACCCGGAATTCGCCCACCATCGCCAGATAGGGCGCCATCTCGGCG
>JAGRGD010000184.1 GCA_020445665.1 Rhodocyclaceae bacterium | reverse complement strand
GAAGGCGATCTGCACTTCGAAGTCGTTGCAGGGCGAGGCTTCGAACAACCCGCGTGTCCGGCTCAGTGCGTTTACGGGCCCCTCGGCGAGCCGGGTGGCGAGGGCGAGGCTTTCCGACTGCAGGCTCTCGTCCGGAAAGACGCGATTGACCAGGCCCCAGTCGAGCGCCTGCGCCGCCGGCAGCCGTTCCGCCAGAAGCGCCATTTCGCGCGCCCGGGCCTCGCCGATACGGCGGGGCAGCAGCCAGCTCGCGCCGCAGTCGGGAACCAGTCCGGCCTTGACGAAGGCCTGCAGAAAGGAGGCGCTTTCGGCGCAGGTCACGATATCGCCAAGAAGCGCGAGGCTCATGCCCGCCCCGGCGGCAATGCCGTTGACCGCCACGACGACGGGCAGCGGGTAGGCGCGAAGCCGGCGGATCATCGGATGATACCAGGTTTCGAGCACAGTGCCGCCTTCGGGAACCTCAAGCCTTTCCGTGAGGTCCGCTCCAGCGCAGAAGCCGCGTCCGGCTCCGGTGATGAGCAGGGCACGGGTCGGGCTATCGGGCGCCAGGCTGTCGGTCAGGGCCAGATCGAGGGCCCGGGCGAGCTGGCCGGACAGCGCGTTCATCCGTTCCGGGCGGTTGAGGGTCAGCCGCGTTACGGCGCCGATCTCTTCGCGCAGCAGGATATCGGGTGTTGTCATCTCATTCTCCGGCGGGACTTGCGGACAGGGGTGTGGCCATGGCGCAACCGGGAAGGACGCGGATGGCAAGAGCACACAGGGCGATGAGGGCGATGCCGATGGCGGCGAACTCAAGCTGGTTGAGGCCCAGCGATGCGTTGCCCGGGGAGGCCAGGATGAGTCCGGCCAGCATCAGCACCGCTCGGGTTGCGACGCCCGCGACCGAGTTGGCGATTCCTCCGACGCCCAGCATGTAGCCTTGCAGGGACCACGACACTGCCGCTACTCCGCAGACCGCCGTGACGATGGATGTGACGATCTCGTAAGGCGTGCCCTGCAGGATCAGCGCCGGATTCAACACGAAAAAGAACGGCACGAAGTACATTACCGAGGCGAGTCGCATCGCGTGCCATCCGATCTTGATTGCGGGAACCTTGGCGATGGCGGCGGCGGCAAATGTGGCGATCGCGACCGGCGGCGTTACGAAGGAAAGCATACCCCAGTACATGACGAAGAGATGCACAGCGAGCGGGTTGAACCCTACCTTGACCAGTGCGGGCACCAGCACGATGGCGAGAAAGATGTAGCAGGCAGATACCGTCATCCCCATGCCGAGCACGAAGGAGGTAAGGGCGCCCATGATGAGAAGCATGATCGGTGCGTCGCCGGCGAGAAAGACAAGCTCGGTGCTCAGCGTGCTGAGGATGCCGGTGGCCGCCAGCCCGCCCGCGATCATGCCGATCGCGAGTATGATGGCGATGATCTCCGAAAGTCCGCGCCCGATGCCGGTGATCATTTCGCGTAGGCCGGCGAGGCCGACGCGGTTCTCGGGCCGGTACTGGTTGACCACAAGGAGCAGGCCGGTGGCGTAGAAGGCCGCACGGCTCTCGTTCATGCCCTGGGCCAGCATGGTGATGAGCGCGACGAAGACGAGGCAGTAGTGCCAACCGCCCTTGAAGGCCGCGCCGAGGGTGGGAAGTTCTGCCCGCGACAAGCCCTTGAGGCCGCGCCGTGCGGCGTAGGCGTCCACCTGCAACAGGAGGCCTATGTAGAAAAGCGCGGCGGGGATGGCGGCTGCAAGGGCCACTTCGGTATAGGGAATGGCAAGGAAAGTGGCCATGATGAAGGCCGTGGTGCCCATTACGGGAGGGGTCAAAACGCCGCCCGTGGACGCGACCGCCTCGATGCCGCCCGCGTAGG
>JAGRGD010000183.1 GCA_020445665.1 Rhodocyclaceae bacterium | reverse complement strand
CATTTCCATGGTGATCACCTCAAACACCCCGCCTCAAAATGAGGCAGGCAGGTTAAACACCCTGGTCAATTTTCAGTCGGTACACACCCCTTCAGATGGTCAGTTTTCGGTCGGCGCCAACACCCGCGGTTGGTTGCTGGACCACAGCTAGCTGCGTTGCGAACCCGCCCCTCTGGAGACTGCCATCTTCAGAGGGGCTCCATTTTAAAGACCTGCTCACCGTTAGGTGAAATACGAGTCATAAAAAAGCTGGCAAACAAAGATTAGACGCTCTGCTACGATCTTGCAACTGCCGCGAGGCAGCTCAGAAATGCTCACCGCTCGGTGACCGAGTCATCTTCACTGCCGCGTAGGCAGAAATCAGGCGCCTATGGGCGCCTGATTCATTTGCGTCGCCCGAAGCCGAGCACCGGGTGGAAACGCCAGCCCTGTTCACTGTCTGGAACAGTAACGGTGGCGTAGCGTTGGGCGCTGGCGCTCAGGGGGATGTCCTGTGCGTTGGCCTGGGTGGCGAGAGCGTCGAGGAGGTCGACCGCGATCCACGGGGCGATGCGGGCGCCGGTGACGGTGGCATCCGGGAGCCGCTGAAGGCTTTCTTCGACCGGAACGTTGAGCGCCGGGTGGCCGCGCTGCTGGTCGACGACCCGGTGCAGCAGGCAGGCGCTCTCGTCCTCGTCCGGTAAGAGCGCCAGATCGACGGTGGGCTCGGGATCGGCGCGGAAGGGCTGTTGCTGGGGCAGGACTGCCGTGAGCCAGGCGCCCGGGCGCAGCCAGTGGCTGGTGGCGTTGAGGAGTTGCTTGGGTTTTCGGCCGGCACGGATCTGGTAGGCGGTGAGGCCGGCGCTGTCCTGCTGCGGGCGCATCTGTTGGTCGAGGCGGGCGTGTTCGAGGTCCACCAGGTGGCGGTCGGGGGCGAGCTCGGCGTCGGGCCGGGGCAGGATGCGCGGGCGGGCGTCGATGACCTCGCGCTCGGCGGGGGCCAGCAGCGCGGCGAGATCATGGGTCTGCAGGTGGAAGGGGGCGTCCCGGGTTTCGAAGCCGGGCTTCCAGTAGGCAGGCTTGCCAGGGTGTTCGAAGTGGCGCAGGTTGGTCTCGAAGACCAATAGGTTGGGGGTTGCGACGGGGTTAGGGCGATGGCGGCGGATGCGGCCGGCGAGCTGGATCAGGGAGCGCATTGATGAGGGCTCGACGACGGCCCAGTCATAGTCGTGATCCCGGCCCACTTCGCATACTGGGCTGCCGAGCACGATGAAGAGATGGTCGGCTTCTGGTGAAGCATCGAGCAGGGCGCGGATCTCAGGCAGATCGAACGCCGCCTGCGGGCGGCGGCGGTTCAGGGCGGCATCCAGCCGATGCTCGATTTCGGAGCGGACAATCAGCGGAAAACGGGCATGGTAGGGGCACAGGTGGATGCGTACATTCTCCGGAGCACCCAGGGCGAAGAGGGCGAGGGCGACGTCTAACAGGGGGTCGATGTTGGCCATGCGGACCAGCCCGAAGCTGATCCGCTTGCCGCTGTGCGGAGCAAGGTCGTGATGGTCGGCGTGGAGGCGCAGTGCGGCCTCGCGCACACTACTTGCGAACTGCTGGCGGATCACTGCCGGGTCGTGGCTATCGGGATGGAAGGGTAGCAAGGCGCTACGGCGGCGCACAGCTTCAGCGCCGAGGTGGGTGTGGCGCTGGCGGGCAAAGTCGAGATGGGCGCTGGCGAAGGCGGCGACGTCGGCGCAGTCGGTGGCGGTCTGGCGGTATTCGTCCACCCAGATGCAGCACACTTCAGGTGGCGTGCCCGACGGCTTGCCGCGGTTGCGCTGGAACCAGCTGCGCCCATCGCGATAGGCGTCGAACAGTCCTTCGACGAGCGCCGGCGGCAAGGTGGCCGAGGAGAGCAGCACGCGGGCACCGAGCAGGCCGGCCCAGTGCACCAGTCGGGCGAGGGCCGGGAGATCGTCGATGTCGAAATCGTCGGGCTCGTCGAGCACCAGGTCGCCGCTCATCAGGCGCAGCATCGGGGCGATCTGGCGCCCGCCACGCTGGCTTTCGGTAGCGGGGGTGAGGTGGTCGATGGTGCACACCAGCAGCGGGGCGGCGAGCAGCTTGTGTACCTGGGGGGCGTGGCCGAGGCGCTGCAACAGCGGATGCCGGGCATTGCCTTCGAAGACGACATGGCTGTCTTTGGCCAGCAGGTCCTGGGTCGAGGCGGAGCCGGTGGCTTCGGCCTGGGCCTCGTAGTAGTTGAAGAGTTCGCGATTTGGGGCGCCGCCGACAAGGATGGCGACTTCCTCCTCGGAGAGCTGCAGTTCCTTGCGGAAGGCGCGACCGGTCTGAAGTGTCAGGGTACGCAGGCCAAGGGCAAAGGCGCAGCGCATGCCCCGTGCCGGGTCGGCGAGGGCGTACATGATGCGGGCGTTGGCGAGGGTCTTGCCGCAGCCGGTGGAGGCCATGTCGACGATGAAGGCGCCCTGGCGCGCGCTGCGTTCGCGCACTGCGGCAGCGAGGTCGGCGGCACGGTCCTGCCAGCGGAAGCGCGGATCGGCACTGCGTCGGCGCAGTCCCTTGTGGCGGGCAAGGCGTGCGAGGTGGAGCTCGAAACCTGGCAGCGCATGGGCGACTACCCCGGCATGGCGCGCAACGCCGAGCAGGTGTTCGTCGAGGGTCTGGTTGTAGGCGCCGGTCTTGCGCACGGTGTTGGCGTAGAGGGGATAGGCGTCGTTGAGGTCGCTGCGCGCTTGGCGGTCGGTGAGGCTTGAGTAGTGATGGTCGGCGAGCATCAGGCCGAGGCGGGCGAGGTGCATCACGTAAGGGTCAGCCAGGGGTTCGGCGCCCGTGGTGCTGGCGAGCTGGGTCTGCAGCCGGGTGGCGAGGCGGGCGGCGCGCTTGCGCCAGAGTTCGGTCGTGACCGGCAGGCCGTGGGGAAAGTCCCAGTAAGGGGCGAGGTCTGCGGCGGCGGTGCTGGTGGGCTGCTCGTTCCATTCCGCGTCGACCTTTTCGAGCAGCTGGTCGAGTTGGGCGCTGGAGAAGTTGCGCACCCGTGCACCGAGCCAGAGGCGGCGGCCTTCGGCGTCAGTGGCCGGCATCACCGGGAGGCGGTGATGGGTGAGGATCAGCCAGCCGACCCCACGTGCAAGTGGCGGTAGTTTCGCAAAGGGCTTGTCTTTGCTCGCTGCCGTGTCGAGGCCATCGCGCAGCAGGCGGCCCGGCGCGGTCCAGCTCGCGTCGTCGGCCGGGGTGGGGGCGATCAGACGCTGCAACCACTCTGCGTCGCCGCTGTTGCCGACGAAGGATTCGAAGAGGCGCAGGGAGACCCACTCGTGGCGGTACTGGTTGCGTTCGACCGGGCTGCCGGGCTTGAGCCGGTCCTGGAAGGCCCGGGTGGCCTTGCCGAGGTCGTGCAGCAGCGCGGCAAGCGAGGCGAGGAGGTGGATTGCCTGCAGGCTGTGCCAGTCGTTCTCGTCTGCGCTGCGCAGGACATTGCGGCGGGTGATGTTGGTGGGTACCGCGCCTTCTGCGTTGAACTTGCTCGCGTCGCCGACGATCCACAGATGTCAGTAGGAACCCAATAATCCCCAGTTGTGGGAACTGAAAATTCCCCACCCATTTTTGACAAGGAGTTCAAAGATGGAAGGGAAGAATGAAGTGGCCGAT
>JAGRGD010000182.1 GCA_020445665.1 Rhodocyclaceae bacterium | reverse complement strand
CGACCTACGCAGGCAACCTCGACATCATGACCGCCGCGGCCTGCCGGACCGCCGAAATGTTCGCCGAGGAGATCCTCAGCGGGAAGATCCAGTTGAAAGCCGTGGAGGCCGCGTGATGGGTGACTCGAAGCTCAAGGGCCGCAAGGTCATTCTTCATGACATGTGCCTGCGCGACGGCATGCACGCCAAGCGCGAGCAGATCAGCGTCGAGCAGATGGTGCGCGTGGCCACGGCGCTCGACGACGCCGGCGTGCCCTACATCCAGGTGACCCACGGCGCCGGCATGGGCGGCAACTCGCTGCAGCACGGCTTCGCACCCCACAGCAACGAGGACTACATCAGCGCCGTGGCGGCTGCGGTGAAGCAGACGAACATCTCCGTGCTGCTGCTGCCGGGCCTGGGCACCATGCGCGAACTGCAGTCCGCCTTCGACTGCGGCGCCCGCAGCGTGCATGTGGCCACCCACTGCACCGAGGCCGACACCGCACCCCAGCACATCGCCTTCGCCCGCAAGCTGGGCATGGACACCACCGGCTTCCTGATGATGGCCCACCTCAACGATCCGAAGGGCATCGCCGAGCAGGGCCGGCTGATGGAAAGCTACGGTGCGCAGACCGTGTACGTCACCGACTCGGCCGGCTACATGCTGCCGCAGGACGTCACGGAGCGGATCAGCGCCCTGCGCGACGTGCTCAAGCCGGAGACCGAGATCGGCTTCCACGGCCATCACAACATGGGCATGGGCATCGCCAACTCGATCGCCGCGGTCGAGGCCGGGGCCAGCCGCATCGACGCCTCGGTGGCCGGCCTGGGGGCCGGCGCCGGCAATACGCCGCTGGAGGTCTTCGCCGCGGTCTGCGACCGCATGGGCATCGAGACCGGCGTCGATCTCTTCAAGCTGATGGACATGGCCGAGGACATCATCGTGCCGATGATGGACCACATGGTGCGCATCGACCGGGACTCCCTGACGCTGGGCTTTGCCGGGGTGTACTCGACCTTCCTGCTGCACGCCAAGCGGGCCGCCGAGCGCTTCGGCGTGCCGGCGCGGGACGTGCTGGTGGAGCTGGGCCGCAAGAAGATGATCGGCGGCCAGGAGGACATGATCATCGACACCGCGATGACCATGGCCAAGGCCCGCGGGCTGTTGAAGGACGTGGCGTAGCGCGGGACCCGTAGGGCGGAAAAGCGAAGCGTCATCCGCCGGGCAGGCTCAAACGAAACTCGGGGCCGGGCAGGCCAAACCCACGCCCGGCCACAACCTAACAAGACAAGAACGGCCGCCGACCACTAACCCGGCAAGCAAACAGAGAGCGATTACAGGCAGGGCTTCCTCCCCCTTCAAGGGGGGTGAAGCGGGGAATTCGCGAAGCACGGCTTCGCACCCGCAGAACGGACTATCTGTGCAAAGCCAGTCCTGGGTGGGCAGGAGGGGGATGGGGTTGAGTCACGCGATTTGCCCCATCCCCACCCCAGCCCTCCCCTTGAAGGGGAGGGAGCGGCCCTCGTAGTGCCTGAACTGGAATCGCCTGATTGATTGCCGCGTTACTAGGCAGGCCGCACAACCCCTGACAATGGAGACAAGACAATGGCACTGAGAGGTGTAATGCGCCTGGGCGAGGTCCAGATCCGCGTGCTCGACATGGCCGAGGCCAAGGAGCACTACGGCAAGCGGATGGGCCTGCACGAGATGATGACCGACGATGACGGCAAGGTCTATTTCAAGGCCTGGGACGAGAAGGACCACCACAGCGTGGTGCTGCGCGAGGCCGACCGGGCCGGACTCGATCACTTCGCCTACAAGGTCCATGGCGACGAGACGCTGACCGCGCTGCAGGCCCGGCTCGAGGCCTTCGGCATTGCGGTCGAGACCGTCGATGCCGGCGTCTATCCGAAGAGCGGCCGGCGGCTGAAGTTCCGCATTCCCACCGGCCAGGAGATGCACCTCTACGCCGACAAGGAACAGGTGGGCAACACGCTGGGCGAGCTGAACCCCGGTACCGTGCCCGACGAAGGCGTGATCCGCGGCATGCGCATCTACGGCCTCGACCACCTGTTCATCCTCGGCCCCCAGATGGTGGACAACGTGCGCCTGTTCACCGAGGTTTTCGACTTCGACCTGGCCGAGGAGCTGGTGGACCAGCCCGGCGGCAACCAGATCCTGACCTTCCTGTCGTGCTCCTCGCGGGCCCACGACATCGCCTTCGGCATGCACCCGGAGCAGGACCGCCTGCACCATGTGTCCTTCCGCCTGAACTCCACCGAGGACCACGTCTGGGCCGGCGACCTGATGGGCAAGTACGGCATTCCGGTCGAGCACAACGACCGCCACGGCATCACGGCGGTCAAGACCATCGATTACTTCGACCCCTCCGGCAACCGCAACGAGGTCTTCGTGGGCGGGCACACCCGTTACCCGGACAGCCCGAAGCTCACCTGGACCATGGACCACCTCGGCCTGGCCGCCTTCTCGCAGTCGCTGCATGTGCCTGAGAGCTTCCTCGGCGTGACGACCTGAGCCCCCGGAAACCATGGAGAACAGCGTGAGCAACAAGCCAGGTGACGCAGATCGCCCAGAACTGGCCGTGGTGGTGGGCGCCACCGGTGCCTTCGGCAACAGGATGGTCGACCGCCTGGTCGACGCCGGCCTCAAGGTCGTCGCCGTGGCCCGCAGCGCCGATTCCCTCGCGGCCCTGCAGGATCGCCAACCCTCCATCGGCGTGTGCGTCGCGGACATCTCGGACGACGCGTCCATCGAGGCGATCAGGGCGGTGCTCGATCGTCCGGTGCGGGCCGTGGTGCACGGGCCGGGCGTCGGCGTGGCCGGCGGCATCCTGACCGCCCCGACCGCGACCATGGTCGATGCGGTGAACATCAAGGTCGGCGGCCTGCTGCGCCTGACCCGCGCGGCGGACGCCCACTTCACGCGCGGCAGCCGCATCATCGCCATCGGCGGCCACTACGGCCTCGAGCCCACGGCCTACGCGGCATCGGCCGGTGTGGCGAACGCGGCGCTGGTGAATGTGTCGCGCCAGCTCAGCCTCGCCTACGGCCCGCGCGGCGTGACGGCCCACGTGATCGCCCCCGGACCGGCGGACACCGAGCGCCTGCGCAACGTGGCGAAGGCCCGCGCCGATCAGCGCGGCTGCAGCATCGACGACGTGCTCGAGGAGCTGAAGGCCGAGTCGTCGATCGGCGCCTTCACGACCCCGGAGCAGGTGGCCTGGGCCGTGGCGATGCTCCTCGACCCCTGCGCCGACGCGATGACCGGCTCGACCCTGATGCTCGACTCCGGTCGCCGCAAGGGCCTGCCCTGAACCGCCGGACGGAGGAACGACCATGCCCGTAGTCAACTTCCACCTGATCGATACGCCGGCCAACCGAGCCGGCGTAAAGCCGCTGCTCGAAGGCGCCTGCGCCCTCTACGCCGAGGTGCTCGGCGCGCCTCTCGACCGCATTCGCTGCTTCGTCACCTTCCACGATCCGGACACCTTCCTGGCCGGTGGCGCGCTGTGCAGCGAGAACGGGCAGAACGCGCCGTTCTTCGACTTCATCGTGCTCGACGGCCGCTCCCTCGAGCAGCGGCATCGTCTGCTGGCGGGCTTCACCGACCTGCTGGTCGAGCAGCTCGGCGTCGAGCGGGACTTCATACGCGGCTGCTGCCGCCGCGTCCCGCCCGAGGACTGGGCCATCGGCGGCGTGCCGGCGAGCGAGAAGCGCAAGGCCGAGATCGAGGCCCGTGCGCGGCAGGCGGCGCCCTCCTGAAAAACAATCACGCCGCTTGCGGCGTGCCCGCTAGAGCCCTGTGCTCCGGATTCGACCGGCGAGTTCCCCTCTTGCAGCCGGTCGTTGCGCCCCTCGTGCCCCCCGTACGCGAGGGGCGTTTTTTCGCGTGTTGCGGGTGCACGCGTGGCCGGTCGTGGCCGCGCAATCCGGTGTGCGCGCGCATCGGCCTGGGCGTTGCCGTGGCGCATGGCCGGTGACCCAGCGGGGCAGGTGGTGCCACCGAGGTACGTGCCGGCGCGCCGGCCTGGGGCTTTAGTATAGGAAGAGGCTATTGTTTGTATGGGTTTTATACTCTCTGTGTATCTATAGACTGGGTTCACGCGGTGTCGAAAGCGGACCCGGGCAGCCGACCGCAGCCCCCGCGCGACACCAGAACGCGAACATCGATAACGGAGAACACCATGGGCGGAAACGATATCAAGACGGGCAAGTGCCCGGTCATGCATGGCGCGATGACGGCGGCGGGCCAGTCGAACACGGACTGGTGGCCGAACGCGCTGAACCTCGACATCCTCCACCAGCACGACACCAAAACCAACCCGATGGGCGAGGGCTTCGACTACCGCGAGGCGGTCAAGTCCCTCGACTTCGACGCCATCAAGCGCGATGTCCATGCCCTGATGACCGACAGCCAGGACTGGTGGCCGGCGGACTGGGGCCACTACGGCGGCCTGATGATCCGCATGGCCTGGCACGCGGCGGGCTCCTACCGCCTGGCCGACGGCCGCGGCGGTGGCGGCAGCGGCAACCAGCGCTTCGCGCCGCTCAACTCGTGGCCGGACAACGTCAACCTCGACAAGGCGCGGCGCCTGCTCTGGCCGATCAAGAAAAAGTACGGCAACCGGATCAGCTGGGCCGACCTGATGCTGCTCGCCGGCACCATCGCCTACGAGTCGATGGGCCTCAAGACCTTCGGCTTCGGTTTCGGCCGGCCGGACATCTGGCACCCGGAGAAGGACACCTACTGGGGCTCCGAAAGGGAATGGCTCGCCACCAGCGACCAGCCGAACAGCCGCTACTCGGGTGAGCGCGACCTGGAGAACCCCCTCGCCGCGGTGATGATGGGCCTGATCTATGTGAACCCGGAAGGCGTCGATGGCAAGCCCGACCCCTTGCGCACCGCGAAGGACGTGCGAGAGACCTTCGCCCGCATGGCGATGGATGACGAGGAAACGGTCGCCCTGACCGCCGGCGGCCACACCGTGGGCAAGGCCCATGGCAATGGCGACGCCGCGAACCTCGGCGCCGATCCCGAGGCCGCGGACGTGGAAGAGCAGGGCATGGGCTGGATTAACCACAGCAGCCGCGGTATCGGCCGCGACACCGTCACGAGTGGCATCGAGGGCGCCTGGACCACCCACCCGACCCGCTGGGACAACGGCTACTTCGACATGCTCCTCAACCACGAGTGGGAACTGAAAAAGAGCCCCGCGGGTGCCTGGCAGTGGGAGCCGGTGGGCATCGCCGAGGAAGACCGCCCGGTGGACGTGGAGGACGCGAGCATCCGCCACAACCCGATCATGACCGACGCGGACATGGCGATGAAGATGGACCCGGCCTACCGGGCCATCGCCGAGCGCTTCCACCAGGACCCGGCCTACTTCTCCGAATGCTTCGCCCGCGCCTGGTTCAAGTTGACCCACCGGGACATGGGACCGAAGGTGCGCTACATCGGCCCGGACGTGCCGGCTGAAGACCTGATCTGGCAGGACCCGGTGCCGGCCGGCCCGACCGACTACGACGTGGGCGCGGTGAAGGCGAAGATTGCCGAAAGCGGCCTGTCGGTGAGCGACATGGTCAGCACCGCCTGGGACAGCGCCCGCACCTACCGCGGCTCCGACATGCGCGGCGGCGCCAATGGCGCCCGCATCCGGCTCGCGCCGCAGAAGGACTGGGCCGGCAACGAGCCGGCGCGGTTGGCGCGGGTGCTCGGCGTGCTCGAGGGCATCGCGTCGGCCCACGGCGCCAGCATCGCCGACGTGATCGTGCTGGCCGGCAACGTCGGGGTGGAGCAGGCGGCCAGGGCGGCGGGCTTCGACGTCACCGTCCCGTTCTCGCCGGGGCGCGGGGATGCCACCGACGCGATGACCGACGCGGCCTCCTTTGATGTGCTCGAGCCCATCCACGATGGCTATCGCAACTGGCTCAAGCAGGACTACGCGGTGGCGGCCGAGGAACTGCTCCTCGACCGGACGCAGCTGATGGGCCTCACCGCCCATGAGATGACCGTGCTGGTGGGCGGCATGCGGGTGATCGGCACCAACCATGGCGGCACCTCGCACGGGGTCTTCACCGACCGGGTCGGCGCGCTGACGACGGACTTCTTCGTCAATCTGACCGACATGGCCTTCACCTGGAAGCCGGTGGCCGACGGGCACTACGAGGTGCGCGAGCGCAAGAGCGGCGCGGTGCGCTGGACCGCGACGCGGGTGGACCTCGTGTTCGGCTCCAACTCGATCCTGCGCAGCTACGCCGAGGTCTACGCCCAGGACGACAACCGCGAGAAGTTCGTCCGTGACTTCGTCGCGGCCTGGACCCGGGTCATGAACGCGGACCGCTTCGACCTCGCCTGAGGCGCCTGGCGACGGAGACGAGGGCCCCGGCACGGCGCCGGGGCCTTGTTTGCGTCTACCCGGCCTGGACCAGGGCAGGCCGACCGGACGGCGGGGTGGCGGCCGCCGCCTGCTCGGCATCGATGCGCTGGCGCAGCAGGCGGCGCACCCGCACCGGGCCCAGGTCGGAGCTGATCAGCACCGGGTTCAGGCTCAGGAAGTCGGTGGTGCCCATGTTCTGGTGGACCGCATCGAGGATCGGCCCGTCCTCGTCGGCGAAGGCCGCATGCATGCCGGCGATCTTCATCCGGTTGAACTCGCCGTCTTGCTCGTGGTGGTTGCGGCGGGTGGCGAAAAAGTAGTGGGTGCTGTCCTCGTTCTCGGGCGTGCAGGCGTGGAGGTCGTACTGCCCGATCGTGCTGTCGAGGGCGAGGGGCGCGGCCGGGTCCTGGGTGGCGCCGATGGTGAGCTGGATGTTGGTCGGCGCCGTCCAGGTCACCTCCAGGAAGTGCCGCGCCGTCTTGCCGGGCTCGGGCAGGAAGTCGTTGAAGATCAGGATCGGCGGCGTCTGCTCCCACTCCCAGCGCACGCCGACGGCGCCGTCCACCTCGTTGAGCTTCGGCACCTGGGGCGAGAGCTGGCCGCGGGTGGTGATGATCTCGCCGTGGAGGTGGTCCACGTGGGAGAGGTCCATCACGTTGTCGGTGATCAGCTCGTAGTGGCAGGGGCGCTTCATGTAGGTGTGGGCGATGCCGTTGGCGTGGCCTTCGTCGAGGCGGCTGTAGTCGGGCAGCGCGGATTCATCGGCCGGCGCATCCCCCATCCAGATCCAGAGGAAGCCGTGGCGTTCGATCAGTGGATAGGTGCGGACCGCCGCCGCCGCCGGGATCTTGCCGTTGCCGTGGGGGTTGCGGGTGCAGCGGCCGCTGCAGTCGAAGGCGAGGCCGTGGTAGGCGCATACCACCTGGTCGCCGTCCCGCCGGCCCATCGACAGCGGCACGAAGCGGTGTGGGCAGCGGTCGTGCAGGGCCACCGGTGTGCCGTCGTCCTTGCGGTACATCACCACCGGCGTCTCGAGCAGCGTGCGCTTGAAGAGCGTCTCGCCGTCGAGGTCGGTGGACAGGGCCGCGACATACCAGGTGTTGGTCAGGTACTTCTGCTTGATCGTCTCCATGGGTGTCTCCTGGGAATTGTCGTTGTGGGTATTGCGTTAGAGGTCGAGCACGAGGCCGGCGCCCCGCGCCCGCGAGCAGCACGGTGTGAACTGGTTCCCGGCGGCGCGCTCTGCATCGGTGAAGAACATGTCGCGGTGGTCGATCTCGCCGTCGAGCACGCGGGTGGCGCAGGTGCCGCAGATGCCCTGCTCGCAGGACATGGGTACGGTGACGCCGGCGGCGTGCAGGGCGGCGATGGCCGTCTGGTCGGCAGCGACCCAGATGCGCCGACCGCTGCGGGCCAGCGTGATCTCGAAGCTGCCGTCGTCCGCCGCCATGACCGGCGCTGCGTGGAAGCGTTCGGCGTGGAGGTTGGCCTCCTGCCAGCCTGCGCCGCGGGCCAGCGACAACACGTGCTCCATGAAGCCTTCCGGTCCGCAGACATAGAGGTGCTGCGACGGCGTCGACTTCGATAGCAGGGATGCCAGGTCGAGCCGGCCGGTCGCCGGGTTGTCGTCGTGATAGAGGTGGACGCGGTTGGCGTAGGGTGCCTGGGCGAGCCGGGCGAGGAAGGCGCAGCGCTGGGCGCTGCGGGTGCAATAGTGGAGCTCGAAGGCGGCGCCCTGGGCCGCGAGCGCCTCGGCCATGGCGAGGATCGGCGTGATGCCGATGCCCCCCGCAAACAGCAGGCTTCGCGAGGCGCCCGTCGCCATGGGAAACAGGTTGCGCGGCGGGCTGATGCGCAGCACGTCGCCCGTCACCACGTCGTCGTGAACACTCCGCGAGCCACCACGGCCGGAGGCCTCGCGCAGAATGGCCAGCTCGTAGCCGGCAGCCGTGTGCGCGACGATGGAAAACTGGCGCACCAGGCCATTCGGCAGCGTCACGTCGATGTGCGATCCGGGCGTGGCCGGGGGCAGGGAGGACGCCTCGATGGGCGCGAGGGTCAGTCCGAGGATGTCCGTCGCGAGCCGCTCGCGGCGCGCGACACGGACCGCCAGATAGTCCGGCATCTCCGGTTGGGGCATGGTGTCTCCTGACAGGGTCGTATTGCCGTGGCCTGAATGGCCATCTGGTGGACACCCAGCGCAAAGCCCATGCCACGCCCGGGCGAGTCGCCGCAAGATATTGTTAACACGGCGATTTGGCTAATTTCCGCTGTAGGGACCCGGGGGGCGCGTTGCGGGTACTTGCAGCATTTCAAGCAATGAGGGCTTGAGGAAACGCAGCACTTGCCTGTAAACAGGCAGTTCCACCTGTCGCGAGACGCCCCATGCCCAAGCTGCACCGCGCCGCCCTGGAACTGGTCGCCCATGGCGCCGAAGACGCCGTGCTGGCGCAGCACCTGCACTTCGAGCCCGACGAGGGCCGCATCCGGCTCTTCGACCAGCGCATGCTGCTGATGCACGGCTACTCCCTTGCCGAGCTGCGCCGCGAGCTGATCGAGCGGCTGGGGCTGGACAGCACCCGCGCCCTGTTCACCCGCCTCGGCTACCAGCAGGGGGTCGAGGATTCCCGCGGGCTGCGCCAGGCGGCCGGGGCCGACATCGAGACCGCCATGTCGCTGGGGCCCCGCCTGCGGGAGATCGAGGGCTTCGTGCGCAACCGGGTGGTCGACCGGATGCGCTACGACGCCCAGTCCGGTGAGTTCTGGGGCGACTACTACTGGCAGAACTCCTGGGAGGCCGAGACCCACCGGCGCCAGTTCGGCGTCGGCGGCAGCCCGGCCTGCTGGATGATGGCCGGCTACGCCTGTGGCTACACCACCGCGATGATGGGGCGCCCGGTGATCTGGCGCGAGATCGAATGCGTGGCGATGGGCCACGCCCGCTGCCGGGTCATCGGCCAGCCGGTCGAGGCCTGCGAGGATGCCGACGAGGTCATGCGCTTCCTGCGCATCGAGGATTTTGTCACCGCGCCTCGCCACCACGGCACCGCCATCCGGCGCGACCCCGAGACACCGCCCGAGCCCGTACTGCCCGACCTGGTCGGCGCCTCTCCCGGCTTCAACGCCGTGGCCCACCGCCTGAAACGCGTCGCGCCCACCGACGCCACGGTGCTTTTCACCGGCGAGAGCGGCGTCGGCAAGGAGCGCTTCTCCAAGGCCCTGCACGCCATCGGCCCCCGCGCCGAGGCCGCCTTCGTGTCGGTGAACTGCGCCGCCATCCCCCACGAGCTGGCCGAGGCCGAGCTCTTCGGCGTGGAGAAGGGCGCCTTCACCGGCGCCAACGCCGCGCGCCCCGGCCGCTTCGAGCGGGCGGACGGCGGCACCCTGTTCCTCGACGAGATCGGCAGCCTGCCGATGCACGCCCAGGGGAAGCTGCTGCGGGTGCTGCAGGAGGGGGAGGTGGAGCGGGTCGGCGACACGCGGGTGCGACGGGTTGACGTGCGCATCGTCGCCGCGGCCAACCGGAACCTGCGGGCGGAGGTGCAGGCCGGCCGCTTCCGCGAAGACCTCTTCTTCCGCCTCAACGTCTTCCCCATCGAGATCCCGCCCCTGCGCGAGCGGCGCGAGGACATCCCGCTGCTGGTGAACGTCTTCCTGCAACGCTACGCCCAGCGCTTCGGCAAGCGCATCCGCGGCCTCACCCGGCAGGCCTCGGACGCCCTGTGGACCTACGACTGGCCGGGCAACGTCCGCGAGCTGGAGAACATGGTGGAGCGGGGCGTGATCCTCGCCGACGACGACGCCAGCGTGGATGTACAGCATCTGTTCTCAGGGGGCGAGACGCGGCCTGACCTCAATCCCGAATTGGCAGTGCCGCCCAGCGACATGGCGGAAGCGGGGGCAGGGTCAGAACCGGATCCCCTTGGTAGCCTGCTGCGCAGCGCGGGCTCGCTGGAAGGTATCGAGACCCTGATGCTCGACTACGCCCTGAGGCAGAGCGGCGGCAACGCCTCGGCCGCTGCCCGACTGCTGGGCCTCGGGCGGGGGCAGTTCGACTATCGGCGGCGCAAGCGGCGCAGTGTCGGGTAGGGGCGTCTGTGGTCGCAGTCGCGCCGCGCTGCTGGCGCCTGGCCTCCAGGGTGCGCACAGCGACAGGCAAGGGGAGTGGCAAGTGGCGCCGACGTGACGGACTCAGCTGGCGCGCGGTAGCGTGACGATCGCCCCATGCGATGACGGTGCTGATCCTCGTTCTGCCCTGAACGGCGCGATATAGCGACGCTCAAGCAGGACAATCAGCCAGCTCAGGAGCAGCGTCGCGACGATCCCGATGACGCATGCGGCGACGATCTGCCCCATCGGGAAAAGACGCCCGAACCAGTCCGTCAGTGCGCGCGTTGTCTGCCACTCCAGCAGGGGCGAGTTCAGCAGGGGCCAGTGCAACAGATAGACCGGGTAGCACAGGTCGCCGGCGAGCTTGCTGCCTGGGCTCTCCTTGCGGTCCCACGAGAGGAGCACCAGGGCGGTCGCCGCGTATGCCGCCGTCCCCACGTAGAGTGCGCTGCCCATGTCGTACGCTGCGCCATCGGGGGCCACGTAGCGACACCCCATGGCAATGACGCAAGCGAGAAGGCCCAGGCCAAGCCCCTGCAGTCGGCGCGACAACCTGAGCCGGCTCTGGTAGATCAGGGCACCGGCGGCAAACAGGACGAAGGAGGCCAGGAGCCAGGGTGACGAGTAGCCGATCCCGAACGGGTGCAGTAGCAGCCACGGGGAGCTGACCGCGGCAAAGCCGGCGACGCTCAGCAGGGCGAATGCCGGCAGGCCGACCGGAGTCCGACGGATGGTGAAGCCGATCAGCAGCGGCGCAAGCAGGTAGTAGCTGAGTTCATAGGGGAGCGACCATGCCGGTCCGACCAGTCGGCGCGCATCATCGAAGCACAGGGCAAAGGTCCGGAAAACTGACATGAGCCGCTCGCCTTGGGGCAAGGCTTCGTAGTAATCAATCCACCAGGGCGCTCCAGCCAGCGCCGTGCAGCCTGCAATCAGCCAGTACGTGGGGAATACGCGCAGGAAGCGGTTCCGATAGAAGGCCATCGGCCGTCCGCGGTAGTTCTCGGAGACGGTCATCGCGATCAGGTAGCCGCTGACGATAAAGAATGCGCCCACCATCGCGCGGGACGTTCCGTTCGAAAGGAAGTTGGAGACGTGGCCGACAAGGACACCAATCGCGGCAAGCAGGCGGAAATACCCGAGCATCGACGATTCCAGAAGTCAGTTGCAGCGTGTCAGGTTGTTGTGCCGACACTTGCCGCCTTCGCCACCTTTCCGTTTTCGAACGCGCGGTCGGACAGATTGTCAGGGGGCGCCTGGGCAGGGCCATGGCCTCGGCTGCGGGAGTGTGGCACAGGACGGTGCGCGTACGGCAGGCGCGACGTCGTTCCCCCTGTTGTGAGATTCGCGTTGGGGGGTAACGCGAGAGGCCAGCTGAAGCGGGCGGACAGGGTATCGGCGATGGCCTGCGGCGGGCTCGCCGATTGACGCACGGCACCGGCGCAGTTGGGTGCCATGCACCGGTGCTAGACCTGACCATTCCGGGCTTCCCGTGAGCTCGCATCCGAGCTTGCCAGCGCAATCCCACTTGATTGGTCGACAACTTCAGCGATCAGCTGCGATTGGATGCTGCCTTCGTCGTGCGAAGCGTCGGCTCACTTTACAGATGCGCTCGAACGGTCGTGTGTATTTCAGGTAAAACCCTGCCGACACAGTGGGTTGTCTGGCTTGGCGCAGGTCTTGCTAGATTGCGTCACAGCAAGCTCTCGGCCTTCTCGTCGAATCTTGTGTCAAATGTCTTTTAGCTATCTTGAGAAGGGGGATTCAATGAAATCGATGCTCAAGCGAAACCTGCAGGGGCTGGCGCTGGCTGGTGCCCTGGCGTTCAGCGGTGCTGCATCCGCTCACGTGTGGCAGATTGGCTGGAACGGGAATACCGACGGCAGTCTGGATTTCTTTGGTGTGAGCTATCACACCGGTGGTATCAGCGGCACGGGCTCCGTCGATGACTTCGCGGCCAACCCGGCTGGCTTCGTCATCAACGGTACCAACGTCACGTTCGACGTCGGTTCGGTGGTGAACCTGAACGACTGTCGTGGCCTGGGTGGCACCTCGGGGACGTGCTCGCCGCTGTGGAACGGGCTGGGCCTCGATGGCTTCGTGACCGCCGTCGGCTCCTACACCACCTCCGGTGACTTCTACGGCAAGTACGCGTCGGTCAACCTGACGACGAGCGAGCTGACTGCCCTGGGCATCGGCACCGGTAACAACTCGGTCACGCTCGGCACGTTCTCGCAGAACGTGCACTGGGCCAACCTGACCTTCGCTTCCGCGACTGTGCCCATCAACATCGTGGTTCCGCCCGACACCAGCAACGTGCCCGAGCCGACCACGCTTGCCCTGCTTGGCATCGCCGCCCTCGGTGGCGTGATGCGCCGCAAGGCCAAGTAAGCTGGCCTGACACAGGCCGTTTGCGGCCCCGCCAAGCCCCCTTTTCGGGGTGCGAGGCGGGGCCGTTTTTCGTCGACGTTAGGGGTGTGCATGCGCTGAATAACGCTGGCGAACTTCAGAAGGTGGCTTGCGTTGCCGAGCGGTGGCGCCATGAGGCTCGCCAAACATGGCAGCCGCGGTACTTGCCACAAACTCCGGCGCAGGCGCCAGGCCAGACCGCAGCGGGTGAAGTCGGCCGGAACCGGTGACAATTCAGCCGTTCAATGGGTGCCCGGCAGGTCCAGCGCTGTGCGCTGGCGGCTCTCCCGCTGCGACGATGACCATTCCACGTCACCGCGCCGAATCCGGCAGCCCCACCCGCAGCTCCTCGATGATCGCCAGCAGCCCCTGCAGGATCGGCGACGTATCCCCCGCCCGATGCATGCACGACAAATCCACGCTGAATCCCTTCGGCGCCTCGCACACCGGCCGATAGACCACGCCCGGCAACTGCAGGGTGGTCGCCGAGGCCGGCACCAGGCAGACGCCGAAGCCGGAGGCCACCAGCGCCACGCCGGTGACCGCGTCGCCCACTTCCTGGGAGATGCTCGGTTCGAAGCCGGCCTGGTCGCACAGGGAGATGACCTTGTCGATGAAGTTGGGCCGACCGCCACTGGGGAAGAGGACCAGGGGGTGATTGGCCAGTTCGGCGAAGGGGACGGCCTCGCGGGCGGCGAGGGGGTGGTCCGTGGGCACGGCAAGCAACAGGGTTTCGGTGATGACGGGGTGGGCGACGATGTCGTCCAGCGGGGCGACCATGCGGTTGAAGCCGGCGGTGATGCGCTTCTGGCGCAGGGCTTCGATCTGCTCGGCCTTGGTCATGGTGTGCAGCACCACTTTGACGTCCGGATAGCGGTTGCCGAAGGCGCGCAGCAGCTTGGGGATGACGTCGAGGATGCCGGAGCCGAAGATCGCCACGTCGAGCCGGCCGAGGCGGCCCTGGCCGGCGCGCTGGGTGCGCTCGGTGGCCTGCTCGACCAGGGCGCGGATGTTGCGCGCCTCCTCGAGGAACAGGGCACCGGCGGGGGTCAGCTCCATGCCCCGCGGGGTGCGGGTGAACAGCGTCACCCCCAGATCGGCTTCGAGTTGCTGGATCTGGCGGGTGAGGGGCGGCTGGGAGAGGTGCAGGCGGGTTGCGGCGCGGCCGATGTGGCCCTCTTCGGCGACCGCGACGAAGTAGCGGAGCTGGCGCAGATCCATGGCGATCGGGCGGTGGCGCGACCCGGCGCGCTCAGGCGCGCTCGCGGTCGGCGGCCTCGCCGAGCCGCTTCTTGAGCCGGTAGGAGAGCTGGGGCCGCGTCATGCCGAGGGTGCGCGCGGCGCTGGCGAGGTTGCCGCCGGCCTGGGCCACGGCGTACTGGATCAGCATCTCCTCGACCTCGTCGAGGGACAGGCCGGCGCCGAGCAACTGCTGGCACAGGCTGTCGTCCGGCCGGTCGACACTGGCGCACAGTTCGCCGGAGTCGCCGATACGCTCGCCCTCGGCCTCGCTCGGCATGGTGCCGACGAAGAGGTGCTCCGCCTCGATGCGGCCGTGCTGGGGGGCGAGGATCACGCCGCGTTCGATCAGGTTCTCGAGTTCGCGCACGTTGCCCGGCCAGTCGTAGCGGCGCAGCTCGCGCATCGCCCGGTCGGTGCAGCCGAGTAGGCGCTTGCCGTGCAGGGCGCAGAAGCGCTCGAGCATCGACTCGACCAGCTGCGGCACGTCGCACAGGCGCTCGCGCAGGGGCGGGATCACCACCGGGTAGACGTTGAGGCGGTAGTAAAGGTCGGCGCGGAAGCGCCCCTCGCGCACGGCCGTCTGGAGGTCGGCGTTGGTGGCGGTGACGAGGCGCACGTTCACCTTGCGTACATGGTCGTCGCCCAGCCGCTCCAGTTCGCCTTCCTGCAGCACCCGCAGCAGCTTGGCCTGGGCCGCCAGCGGCAGCTCGCCGATCTCGTCGAGGAACAGGGTGCCGCCGTCGGCCCGCTCGAACTTGCCCATGCGCGAGACCGAGGCGCCGGTGTAGGCGCCTTTCTCGACACCGAAGAGTTCGGACTCGACCAGTTCGTCGGGCAGGGCCGCGCAGTTCACCGCCACGAAGGGCTTGTCGCTGCGCGCGGAGAGCTGGTGCAGGGCGCGGGCGAACCGCTCCTTGCCGACGCCGGTCTCGCCCAGCAGCAACACCGTGACGTTGGTGCCGGCGGCGCGGGAGACGAGGCTGTAGGCGTGGCGGAAGCCGGGTGAGTTGCCGATCAGGTTGGCGACGGTGTCGGGTGGTTCGATGCTCGAGCGCAGGGCGTCCACCTGGTCGCGCAGTTCGAGCATGCGGCCGACGATGGAGTCGGGCTCGTAGTAGGGGGTGTACTCGTGGGCGTCGGGCCATTCCTCGACCGGCTTGCCGACGATGCGGCAGTGGTCTGTCTTGCCGGTGGCCGAGCATTCGACCTCCTTGAAGAGGATGAAACGCCCCATGAAGGCCGAGGTGTAGCCCGAGGCGTAGCCGATCTGCATCCAGCAGACCGGCTCCTCCGCGGTGCCGCATTCGCGCAGGTGGGCGTCTGCCTCCACCGCGTTGATCCACAGGAATTCGCCGTCGAAGTGGCCGCTCTCCACGTCCATTTCGAGGCGCACCGGCTTGACCACCACGGTGCCTTCGAGCATGTGCAGCTGCGGTCCGGTGGAGAAGGCGTCGTTGACGCTGCGCTCGCCCCGGACCTGCTTGGCCAGCTCGGCGTCGCGCAGGCCCGAGGCGTAGCCCATCCGCGTCAGGATGCGGCGGGCCTGGGCCGGGCCGATGGCATTAATGAGCTCCTTGCGGAGCGAGGCCAGGGCGGCGGCGTGCATGAGCACCATGCGGTTCTCGGCCAGCCAGATGGCCCCGTCCTGCGAGGAGAAGCGGACCAGCTTGAGCAGGTCCGAATCCTCCTGATACTGGATCCCCGACACGTCTCCTCCTGTGGGGTGGCGCCTATGTCTGTCGCTATAGGTCTTGGCGCCTTGTCTGCCCCTTATAGCACGCCCGCACGGCGTCTCCGCGCGGGTGTGTCACGACGTGGCCTTGGGCGGTCGGTCGTGTGATGGTGTGCTTGACTCTTACGTCGGAGCATCGTATAAAATCTCGAGATTCCAAACAAGAGCAAGCGCCGAACGGCAGCATTGCACCACGGGGTGACGCCCGATCCGATGGCACCGCGGAGGAGACATGGGCCAGAAGCACGAGGTTCGCCTCGACAACACCGGCGAGGTGTTTCCCTGCACCGAGGACCAGAATGTCCTGTGCGGGATGGAACGCCTCGGCCGCAAGGGCATCCCGGTCGGGTGCCGCGGTGGCGGCTGCGGGGTCTGCAAGATCCACGTCCTCGAGGGCCGGTACACCACCAGGCGGATGAGCCGCGCCTGTGTCTCCGAGGAGGAAGAGGCGGCGGGCATCGTGCTGGCCTGCAAGGTCTTCCCCCTCAGCAATCTGAATGTTCACGTCGTCGGCCAGATGAAGAAGTGCGTGATGCGGACGGTCGTGCCCGGGTCTCCTCCCATGGTGGGTCCCAATCCGGGCGCCGCGCCTGCCTATGAACCCGGCGAGCAAAGAGGTAACGATTGCGGGCAAGTCTTCCTCCCCGTTCAAGGGGGGTGAAGCGGGGAATTCGTGAACCACCGCTTCGCGCCCGCTGAACGGACTGGCTGTGCCAAGCCAGTCCTGGACGGCCAGGAGGGGATGGGGTTGAGTCACGCGACTTGCCCCATCCCCACCCCAGCCCGTCCAGTGCCGGCTTTGCACAGCCGGCCCGCTCTGGCGGCGCAAGGCCATGCCTTACGAATTCCCGCCCTCGCCCCCTTGAGCAACTGTGTTTGAAGTCAAGTGAAGTGAATCGATTCATCCCAGTCTGTTCCGGTTCGAACTATCGCGTTGAGGATGGTGAGCAGCTTTCGCATGCAGGCGACGATGGCGACTTTTTT
>JAGRGD010000181.1 GCA_020445665.1 Rhodocyclaceae bacterium | reverse complement strand
TCGCCCATATCTCGCGGTCAAGACCCATGCGTTGCTTTCGGGCTTCTTCGGCTGGTGCGCCGAGCCCGGCGTGGAGAAGGTCAAGGCATCGCCCATGATCGGCCTCAGGAAGCCGTGGAAGGGCGAAGAGGCACGAGACAGGGTATTCAACGACGACGAGCTCCGAGCGCTCTGGCAGGCCTCGGACGAGATCAGCGGCACGGCCGGCGCCTACCTCAAGGTTCTCCTCCTGACCGGCAAGAGAAAGATCGCGCTTGCTGCAATGCGGTGGCGTGAGATCGACGGCTCGGGGTTCTGGACGCCTCCGGCTGACAACCGCCTGCGACGGCGCACAAAGCGGCTGCACGCGGTGCCGTTGCCCCGGCTGGCGCTGGCCGCGATTGAGCCGCTACGGCCACCCGCGGATGCGACGGATGCGAGTCCCTTCGTCTTCCGCGGCCGGGTGCGGGGCACTCACATGGATCCCGGCACGCCGTTCCAGAGGACCGTCCAGGCTGCGTCTGGCGTAGACGACTTCTTCCCTCATGCCTGCCGCCACACCGTCGAGACGCGCATGGCCGAGCTGGGCATCGCGCCTCACGTCCGCGACCTCATCCTCGACCATGCGCCGGCGCGCGGCTCCGGCAGCGGATACGACCACCACCACTATGGGCCGGAGATGCGCGACGCCCTGGAGCGATGGGCCGGGCACATCGAGCGGCTGGTGACACCGGGCGAAGTAGTTGCCTTTCCGGGCCGCGGCCGGTGACGCTCCAGGACCAGCTCGACCAGATGGCGGCGTGGTTCACTGGCTTTCGCAGCCGCGACAAGGCGCTCGCCGGTGACCGCACCTCGCTGCTCGAGCGCTTGCGCGACCCGGGCGTCGAGCTGATTCAGCCGGAGCGCGACCTCCTTGCCGCCATCGGCGAGGGAAAGGTGAAGCGGCCGAGGGGCCCGCGGCGGGACGACGACCTGCGGGCGAAGAAAATGCAGGCTGCCGGCTTCTTCATCCTCCTGACCGAAGCGATCGGACTGCTCCACAAGGAAGCAGAGGGCAGGCTGGCCGACTTCTACGGGGTGGCCGACACGACGGTTCACGATTGGATCGGGGACGAGAAGAAGCGGATCGGTCTGGCCGCATGGCAGGCCAAGATTGCGTCGGCGCCGGCCGACTTCGCCCTCGACCGACCGATGTACATGGAAAACGAGCGGCTGGCCGAGCTGCTGAAAAGTGCGGAGTAAAGCGCGAATAGCTCCGCACTGATTCTGGACGACAACAGCCGGCGAGCATGACAGATGGATAGCGGCTTCCACGACAGAACTGGACCGCACCAATGAGTGAACTGCTTTCTGGATACCTCGACCGGGCAGCGCTCGCCAAAGAGCTGAACGTCTGCCAACGCACCATCGCAAGATATGAGTCTCAGCCGAACGGGCTACCGGTGACCGTCATCGGCGGAAGGCGCCTCTACAAGATGACCTCGGTCATGGCCTGGCTCGAGGCTCGCGAGCGCCGGCCCAACCCGACCAGGGCCAGGCGCGCTGCCTGACGCCCGTGAACGCGAAACGGGCGACGTTCGCGAGACGCCGCCCGTTCGGGAATTCCCACCAGAAGCGCCACCTCACGCGGATCGCCACCTGACCCCGGTGATCTACCACGAGTCGGCGCCTGCGAGAAGTAGCCCGCACGCATGGCCGCTGAAATCATCCCCCTGAAGACGCGCCCGGGCAAGGCGCTGCTGGACAAAATGCGCTTCGTCGAGTTGCTCACCGCTCGCCGGGATCTGAGCCGCCTCGAGCTTCGCGTGGCCCTTCGCCTCGTCTCGCTCACCAACATGAAGCGCGGCTTCGCCTACCCGCCCTACGAACAGCTTGTGGGCGAGCTCGGCGCGTCTCGGAGCAAGGTTGCTGCCGCGCTCTCGCGCCTGAGAGAGCTCGGGCTGTTCACCGTCCGGCCCGGTGGCGGACGCCGGCCCGGTGGCGGACCCGGCAGGGCGAACGAGTACACCCCGGCATGGGATCGGATACCGGCTGATTGCCCCTTCACGGCAGCCGCCCAAACAGTCCCCCATGCGGGACGGTTTACCGACCAGGATGGGCATGGCGGAACCGTCCCCTTTTCGCGCGGAACCGTCCCCTTTTCGCGTGGAACCGTCCCCTACGGGGGGACGCCATCCGAGGAATCTTACATCCGTTCTGTACCCACAGCGCCAACGGGCAAGCCGTCGGCGCGCTCTGTGCCTCACAGGCATGAAGGACAGGACGACGAAGCCAACCACATCGAAGACCTCAAGGCATTGTGGATTGAGCCCTTGCCTGGTGGCGCGCTTCAACGAGCCGAGCGAGCCATCAAGGCCGGCACCGTCCAGCGGCTTGCCCAGAGGGATCGGCTGAGGCTGCACGATCGACTGGAATCGATTTCCGACGAATACGAACGACAAGACGGTCATCCGATTGGGGGGCACGCCCTGCGCCTCGCTATGCTCGTTGAAGACGACATCGAGCACGACGACGACGGCGTGCCGGTGTGGCCAGAGGGCTGGCATGACCAGCGCTGGAACGGCGAAGGCGACGACGATGAATGAGATTGGTCCCAATGCCGCGATTGTCTGGGGGGGCGCAGCACGCAGGGGGGGCTTTTCCCTTCTCGCTCGCCGAGGCGGCCGATGACGGCGGCAAAACGGACCCTCGCCTTCCTGGCCGGCCTGCGGGTTCCTGAGGGGCCTCGGGCCGGTAAGCCGCTCAAGCTCGCACCCTTCCAGCGATCCTTCGTCCGAGGCGCGCTCAAGCCCAGCACCTCGGTTGCCGCCCTCAGCGTGGCCAGAGGCAACGCCAAGACCGCCCTCGCCGCCGGCATCGCCCTGGCCGAGTTGCTTGGCCACCTCGAGCGCCAGCCTCGAAGGGAAATCCTGATCGCAGCCAGGAGTCGGGACCAGGCCGGGGTGGCGCTCGCCCTGGCCTGGGGGCTGGCCCAGAGCCTCGACGACGACACGCGGGAAGGACTGCAACTGCGCCGGGCGCCGAGGGCAGAGATAGAATTTCACGGCGACGGTGGGGGCCACGTCCTGCGGGCAATCGCCGCCGACGGAAAAAGCATCCTCGGCGGTGCACCAACGCTCGCGATCCTGGACGAGCGCGGCCACTGGCCAGGCGGCCGGGGTGATGAACTCGAGGGCGCGATCCTGTCGGGCCTGGGCAAAAGGGGCGGCAAGGCCTTGGTAATCTCGACCAGCGCGGCCGACGATGCCCATCCCTTCTCGCGCTGGCTCGATGCACCGCCGCCCGGCGCCTTCGTCCAGGAACACCGGCCAGCGCCAGGCCTGCCG
Organism: Rhodocyclaceae bacterium; assembly: GCA_020445665.1. Taxonomy (GTDB): domain Bacteria; phylum Pseudomonadota; class Gammaproteobacteria; order Burkholderiales; family Rhodocyclaceae; genus Cognatazoarcus. The sequence continues at coordinate 419 of JAGRGD010000181.1, read as the reverse complement.
CCGGACGATCTTGAGTCCCTGCTGCTGGCGAATCCGGGCGCCCGGCATGGCATCGGGTCGAGCCCGGCATGGCTGAAGGCGGCGGCCGAGCGGGCGATCGCACGGGGCGGTTCCGCGCTGCTGGGCTTCAGGCTGTACAATCGCAACGAGCGGGTGAGCGGCGAGGCCCGCGACTTGCTCTTGACCGTAGACGAGTGGATGGCGTGCGAGGCCGATCCGCTGCCGCCGCGATCGGGGCCGGTGGTGATCGGCTGCGACTTGGGCGGCAGCGCCAGCATGAGCGCCGCGGCCTATTTCTGGCCAGAGACGCACCGCCTCGAGGTGAAGGCCTGGTTCCCGGGCGCGCCGAGCCTCTTGCACCGCGGGCAGGCCGATGGGGTCGGCGATCGCTATTGCGTGATGCAGGATCGCGGCGAGCT
>JAGRGD010000019.1 GCA_020445665.1 Rhodocyclaceae bacterium | reverse complement strand
GTCCTCCGGCCTGATGGGCACGATCAGCGGCTCCGGCGTCGCCAACGTGGTCACCACCGGCCAGTTCACGATCCCGCTGATGAAGCGCTTCGGCTACCGCGCCGAGTTCGCCGGTGGCGTCGAGGCCACCAGCTCCATGGGCGGGCAGATCATGCCGCCGGTGATGGGCGCCGTCGCCTTCATCATGGCCGAGACCATCGGCGTGGCCTACGTGGAGGTCTGCCTCGCCGCGGCGATTCCCGCCGCGCTGTACTTCTTTACCGCCTTCTTCATGGTCCATCTCGAGGCCGGCCGGGCCCGGCTGCTGGGCCTGCCCAAGGAGGAGTGCCCGAACCCGTGGGCCGCGGTGCGCCGTGACTGGCACCTGTTGTTGCCCCTGATCGTGCTGGTGTGGCTGCTCTTCGCCGGCTTCACGCCGCTCTTCTCGGGCACCGTCGGCCTGGCCCTCACCGCGATCCTGATCTTCGCCAGCGCGCTCGCCCTGCGGCTGCCGGGCAAGGGACTGCGGATCGCCTTCTGGGTGGCCCTGGGCCTCGCCTGCAGCGCCTTCGCGCAGTGGGGCATCACGGTCTTCTTCACGCTGATTGCCGGCCTCGTGATCGCCTGTCTGGTGATCCAGGGGTGCCGCGGCACGGTAAAGGTCGCCGTCGAGGCGCTCGCCGAGGGTGCGCGTCACGCGCTGCCGGTGGGCGTCGCCTGCGCGCTGGTCGGCGTCATCATCGGCAGCCTGACCCTGACCGGCGCGGCCACCAGCTTCGCCAACGTGATCATCACCCTGGGCCGCGACAGCCTGTTCCTGTCGCTGGTGCTCACGATGCTGGTGTGCCTGATGCTCGGCATGGGCATCCCGACCATCCCCAACTACATCATCACCTCGTCGCTGGCCGCGCCGGCGCTGCTCGAGCTCGGCGTGCCGCTGGTGGTCAGCCACATGTTCGTCTTCTACTTCGGCATCATGGCCGACCTGACACCGCCAGTCGCGCTGGCGGCCTTCGCCGCCGCCCCGATCGCCCGCGCCAGCGGCCTGCGGATCGGCGTGCAGGCGGTGCGCATCGCGATCGCCGGATTCATCGTGCCCTACATGGCCGTGTATGCGCCGGAGCTGATGCTGCAGGGCGACTGGACCGTGCTGGCGGTGCTCTACATCGTCTTCAAGGCGGTGGTCGCGATCATCCTGTGGGGCGCGACCTCGATCGGATTCCTCGGCATGCCGCTCGGCTGGCCGGCGCGCCTGCTGGCGCTGGTGGCCGCGTCGACCCTGGTGGCCGCGCAGCCGCTCACCGACGAGATCGGCCTCGGCATGGCGGCGGCTTTCTTCGCCTGGGTCTTCCTCCAGTCCCGCCGCGGCGGCGGGATGGCCGCGGCCTGATCCCATGGCCGGACCGGCCGTCTCACTCGGTGCGGGGTTTGCCGGCGGCGCGGGCGGACGTATGCTTGGGCGCCCCGGCCCTACGCCTGCCGACCTGATGACGCCGTCGCGCCCCCCGCGCAGCTTCATGCTGCGTCTGCTGCTGGTACTGCTGCCCGGCCTGCTCGCAGGCCTGATGGCCTACCGCCTGTTCATGGCCAGCGAGCTCGACCAGCTCGCCGAGGCCAACGACGCTCGCCTCGATTTCTACCGCAGCAGCCTCGTGCAGACCCTCGAGGAGTTCCGCCTGCTGCCCGGCGTGGTCGGACTCGATGGCCGGGTTCGCGGGCTGCTGGCGCGCCCCGGCGACGGCGACCTGCGCGACCGGGTCAATGCCTATCTCGAGGCGGTGAGCCAGGATCCGGCGATCCAGTTCGTGTTCCTGCTCGACACCGGCGGCACCGCGCTGGCCGCCAGCAACTGGCGGGACGACTTCAGCCTGGTGGGCAAGAACTACGGCTTCCGGCCCTACTTCCAGCAGGCCATGGCCGGCCAGTCGGGCCGCTTCTACGGCGTCGGCGTGACGACCCAGCAGGCCGGCTTCTTTCTCTCCGCCCCGGTCGTCGTCGATGGCCGGATCGTCGGCGCGTCGGTGATCAAGATCCGCCTCGACGGCCTCGAGGACGCCTGGCGCCGCTCGGGTGACCTGCTGCTCCTCGCCGATCGCTTCGGGGTCTCGGTGATGGCCTCGTCGCCCGGCTGGAAGTTCCGCAGCCTGCGCCCGATTCCCGAGGCCGGCCTGGCCGAGCTGTCCCAGACCCAGCAGTATCTCTACGAGGACCTGGCGCCGCTGCGCGACGCCCTCGGGCGGGCCATCGAGCCGCTGGCCGGGGAGCACCGCATCGTCACCCTCGACGCCCGCGCCCAGCCCTTCGTCGATCCCCAGCAGCGCGCCCGCGACTACCTGCTGCAGGCCTCGCGGCTGCCCGACTACGACTGGACCCTGCTCTACTTCACCGAGCTGGGCGAGACCCGCTCGGTGGCCGTGACGCGGGCGGTGGCGGTCAGCCTCGCGACGCTGCTGGTGCTCACCGCCGGCCTGCTGTGGCAGCTGCGGCGACGGCGCCTGCAGGAACGTCTCGCTGCCCGCGCCGCCCTCGAGCAGGTGCAGGCCGAGCTGGACGCCCGCATCGCCGAGCGCACCGAGGCCCTGACCGAAGCCAACCGCAGCCTCGAGGAGCGCATTGCGGCGCTCAAGGACGCCGAGCAGATCCTGACCCGCACCCGGGACAGCGCGGTGCAGGCCGGCAAGCTCGCGGTGCTGGGGCAGATGGCGGCCGGCATCACCCACGAGATCAACCAGCCGCTGGCGGCCCTGACCACCCTCGCCGACAACGCCGTGACCCTGGTCGAGCGCGGGCGCGGCGACGAGGCGCGCGAAAACCTTGGCTACATCAGCCAGCTGGCCCAGCGCATGGGGCGCATCGTCGGCCAGTTGAAGACCTTTGCCCGGCGGGGCGAGGCGCCCATCGCGCCAACGCCGGTGGACGAGGCCCTGACCAACGTCCTGCGCCTGTTCGAGACCCGCGGCCACCGGCCCGGCCTCGAGCTGTCGGTCGAGCACCGCACGCCGGGCCTCTGCGCCCGGGCCGATCCGGTGCGCCTCGAGCAGGTGCTGCTGAACCTGGTCACCAACGCCGCCGACGCGATGGAGAGCCAGCCCGCGGGCCGCCTGGACATTGTCACTGCGGCGGTCGAAGGGCATATCGAGATCACGCTGCGCGACACCGGCCCCGGTATCCCGGAGGATGTCCTGCCGCACCTCTTCGAGCCCTTCTTCACGACCAAGCCGGCGGGCAAGGGGCTCGGCCTCGGGCTGGCGATCTCCAGGCTGATCGTCGAGAGCCTCGACGGTCGCCTCACCGCCGGCAACCATCCCGACGGCGGCGCCTGGTTCCGCCTCGCGCTGCCGATTGCAGAGGACCTCCACTGATGGACGCCATCCCCCGCGTACTCGTCATCGAGGACGACCCGGCCGTCAGGCTCGGGGTGGTCCAGGCGCTGGACCTTGCCGGCATGCCGGCGCGCGGCTTCGGCGACGCCGAGTCGGCGCTGGGCGGACTGGACGCCGGCTTCGGCGGCGTCGTGGTGAGCGACGTGCGCCTGCCCGGCATGGACGGCCTGTCGCTGCTCGCCGCGTTGCGCGAGCGCGACCCGGAGATCCCGGTGATCCTGATCACCGGCCACGGCGGTGTCACGATGGCGGTCCAGGCGATCCGCGACGGCGCCTACGACTTCATCGAGAAGCCCTTCACCTCCGACCGCCTCGCCGACGTGGTGCGGCGTGGCCTCGAGCATCGCCGGCTGGTGCTGGAGAACCGCCGCCTGAAGGAACAGGTGCTCGAGGCGAAATCGGTCTTCCTGCTCGGCGACAGCCCGCCGGTCCAGCACCTGCGGCGGATGGTCGCGGCGATCGGGCCGACCGAGGCCGACGTGCTGATCTACGGCGAGACCGGCACCGGCAAGGAGGTGCTGGCGCGGGCCCTGCATGCCGCCAGCGGGCGCAGCGGCGAGTTCGTCGCGATCAACTGTGCGGCGCTGCCCGAGAGCGTCTTCGAGAGCGAGATCTTCGGCCACGAGGCGGGCGCCTTCACCGGCGCCCTGAAGCGTCGCATCGGCAAGATCGAGCACGCCCGCGGCGGCACCCTGTTCCTCGACGAGATCGAGAACATGTCGCCCCAACTGCAGGTCAAGCTGCTGCGGGTGCTGCAGGAGCGGGTGGTGGAGCGGCTCGGCAGCAACCAGCCGATCGCCGTGGACTGCCGCATCGTCGCTGCCAGCAAGGCGGACCTGAAGGCCCTGTCCGATGCCGGCGAGTTTCGTGCGGATCTCTACTATCGCCTCAACGTCGTCTGCCTCGAGCTGCCGCCGCTGCGGGAGCGCAAGTCCGACATCCCGATCCTCGCCGCCCACTTCCTGCGCCAGGCCGCCGAGCGCTACCACGTCAGCCCGCCGGCGCCGGGCCAGGTCCAGCTCGACCAGTGGCTCGGCCAGGACTGGCCGGGCAATGTGCGCGAACTGCGCAATGCGGTGGACCGTTTCTGCCTCGGGGTCATCGCCGCCGCGCCGGGCGGCAGCGAAGGCGGGGGCGCCCTGACCGATCGTGTGGACCGCTATGAGCGCCAGCTGATCGAAGCCGCCCTGCGTGCCTCCGGCGGCGTCGTCAGCAGTGCCGCCGAGGCGCTGCAGATCCCCCGCAAGACCCTGCACGACCGCATCACCCGGCTCGGCATTCCGGTCGAGGCCTTCCGCGACGGCGCCTGAGCGCCGGGCGGCTCAGTCCACCAGGAAGAAGTCCACCGTCGAGACCACCCGCACCTTCTTGATGTGGGGATTGTTGGCGTCCCGGTCCTCGATGCTGAACTGCCCCTGTGCCGCCGAGCGGATCTTGCCGAGTCGGCTGTCCGAGTCGGCGGCGAATTTCTCGGCCACCGCGCGGGCGTTGCGGGTCGCCTCCTCGATCATCGCCGGCTTGATCGCGTTGAGGCGGGTGAACAGGTACTGGGTCTGCGCCTGGTAGTCGCCACCGGTTACCGCGATGCCCTGGCGGCCCAGCTCGGACAGGCGCGCCATCACCTGACGCACGCCGTCGATGTCACGGGAATAGACCGTCACGCTCTGCAGCGCGGTGTAGCGGAATTCGACGCGCTCGCCACCGCCGTACTGCTGGGCCGACCTGTCGGTCACTGCCGGCGGTGCGCGGCTGATGTCGGCGGCGGCGACGCCGTTGGCGGTGAGGAAGGCCGTCACCTTGGCGACTCCGTCGTCCACCCGGGCGTAGAGGGTGCCCAGGTCGTTGTCGGCGATGGCGAACTGGATCGGCCAGATCACGATGTCCGCGGGATGCTCCTGCTCCGACAGTCCCTTCACCGTGACGCTGCGATCGAGCTGCTTGATGCGCAAGGCCGTGTCGCCCGCCAGATAGCCCAGCGTCGCCAGCCCCAGCGCCAGCAGGCCCCCGAGAATCAAGGCGCTGCTGCGTCCGTGCCCCGTCATTGCGCGTCTCCTTCCGACCGTCGCGATGGCCCGTCCGGCGTCATGGGACGTCCACAGGCCGGCGGATCGGATGCATGATAGGCCCATCCGCACCGCGCCCGCACGCCCGCAAGGAGCCCCTCCTGATCCGCAAGGCCCTCAAGATTCGCGTCCACGTCCTCGCCACCGTCCTGCTCGCGGCCTTCGTGATGTCGCTGGTGGCGGTGTTCCTGCTGTTCGCCCTCGGCCGCTTCGGTCAGGTGGCGCGGGACAACGCCGGCACGATCTTCGAGCACATGGCCGATGCCCAGGCGCAGAAGCTGGTGGCGCTGGTGAGCGGCGCGCGGCTGGTGGTCGAGAGCGCGGCCCACCAGCCCGGCCGCGTCTATGTGCAGGCCGGCGAGCCCGATGCGGTCCTGCGCGCGACCCTGCTCGCGACGGTCGGCGCCAACCCGAGCCTCTACGGCGCCTACGTCGGCCTCGCCGACGGCGGCTTCTTCCAGGTCATCGGCCTGGCCGGCGATCCCGCGGCCGGCCTGACCCTGGGTGCGCCGGAGGGCGCCCGCTTCGCGGTGCGCACGATTGACGGCCCGGGCGGACGCGCCGAAGAGCGCTGGTCCTTCCTCGACGCCGACCGGCGTGAGCTGGCCGCCCGCAGCGATCCGTTGCGATTCGACCCGACCGCACGTCCCTGGTACCGGATCGCGCCGCCGGACGGGGCCCTCGGCGCCACCGAGCCCTACGTCTTCCAGTCCTCCGGCGCGCTGGGGATCACACTGGTGCGGCGCCTGAGCGACGCCGACGGGGTGGCCGCGGCCGACCTGTCGCTGGCCGGCCTGTCGAGCTACATGGCCCAGATCATGGCTGGCCGGCCCGGCGGCACCCTGCTGCTCGACACGGATGACCGGATCCTTGCCGCGGCGGGCGAATCGTCGGGGGGCATGGCCTTCGTGGCCCCCCTCAGCCGCATCGGCTCGGTGGGCACGCCCTACCTGCGGGCGCTGCATGCTGCGCTGGCGGACCAGGCCGAACTGAGCGACGGGATCCTCGATGTGGACGGCGAGGCGCACGTGCTGGCGGTGCGGCCGGTGGAGGTGGCCCCGGGGATCGCCTACCGCTTTGTCTCCTTCGCCCCGCTGGCGGTCTTCGCCGCGCCGGTGCTGGAGGTGCGCGACCAGATCCTGCTGGTGTCCCTGGCGGTGCTCGCCATCTCGCTGCCGCTCGCCTATCTGGTGTCGAGGCGCGCCTCGCGGGCGCTTGTCCAGCTCGCCGCGGACTCGGAGAAGATCCGCCACCTGGACTTCAGCGGCGACCCGCGCGTGCACTCGATGTTCTACGAGATCGAGGTGCTCGACGAGGCCCACCGCACCATGAAGCACTCGATCCGCGAGCGCACCGCGGCGCTCGAGCTGGCCCGGGACAAGCTCTCCAGCCTGGTCGAGAGCGGCCTCGCCCTGTCTGCCGTGCGCGATACCGAGTCCCTGCTCGGCAGCATCCTGATGACCGGTCGCCGCCTGGCCAACGCCGACGCCGGCACCCTCTACCTGGTCACCGAGGGCGGCGCCCTGCGCTTCGCCCTGCGGACCCGCCAGGATGGCCTGCCGAGCCGTGAGATCCCCCTCCACGATCCGGCCACCGGCGAGCCCAATCTGCGCTTTGCATCGGTCTATGCGGCGCTGCGGCGCGAGACCGTGGTGATCGACGACCTCGCCCGCGAGACCCGCTTCGACACCTCGGGCACGCGCAGCTTCGATGCCGATTCCGGCTACCACACGGTGTCCCAGGTCAATGTGCCGCTGGTGGCCTCCAGCGGCGAGGTGCTCGGCGTGCTGCAGCTGATCAACGCCCTCGATCCGGACAGTGGCGCGCCCGGACCCTTCGACCCGGAGATCATCAGCTTCATCGAGGCCTTGGCCGCCCAGGCGGCGATGGCCATCGACAACCAGCAGCTGCTCGAGGGCCAGCGCGAGATGATGGACGCCCTGATCCGCATCATCGCCGGCGCCATCGACGCCAAGAGCGCGTACACCGGCGGGCACTGCGAGCGGGTGCCCGAGCTGGCGGTGATGCTCGCCGAGGCGGCCTGCGCGGTCGAGGAGGGACCGCTGGCCGACTTTGCCTTCACCGACGCGGACCAGTGGCGCGAGTTCCGCATCGGCGCCTGGCTCCACGACTGCGGCAAGGTCACGACACCCGAGTACGTGGTGGACAAGGCCACCAAGCTCGAGACTCTCTACAACCGCATCCATGAGATCCGCACCCGCTTCGAGGTGCTGCTGCGCGACGCACGGATCGCCCGGCTCGAGGCCGAGCGCGACGGCGCCGATCCAGCCGACGCCGCGGCGGCCTTCGAGGCGCGGCGGCGCCAGCTGTTCGACGATTTCGCCTTCATCGCCGAATGCAACATCGGCGGCGAGTCGATGACCGAGGCCCAGCTGGCCCGCCTCGAGGCCATCGCCGCAACACCCTGGACGCGCCACTTCGACGACCGGCTCGGTCTGTCGCAGGAGGAGCGGCGGCGCCTCGCCCACGTGCCGGCGCCGACCCTGCCCGTTGCGGAGTGCCTGCTGGCGGACAAGCCGCAGCACCGCATCCCGCGGGACGCCGCGCCCGACTTCGAACCCCGCCTGGGCATCTCGATGGCGATCCCGGAGCTGCTCTACCACCTGGGCGAGCACTACAACCTGCGCACCCGACGGGGCACCCTGACCGCCGAAGAGCGCTTCAAGATCAACGAGCACATCATCCAGACCATCGTGATGCTCGACCGCCTGCCGTTGCCCAAGAACCTGCGCCGGGTGCCCGAGTACGCCGCCACCCACCACGAGACCCTGGACGGTGCGGGCTACCCCCGCGGCCTGGATGCCGGTCAGCTGTCGATCCCGGCCCGGATCATGGCCATCGCCGACATCTTCGAGGCCCTGACGGCCTCCGACCGCCCCTACAAGCGCGGCCTGGCCCTGTCCGAGGCCGTCGAGATGCTGGCCCGCTTCCGCGACGATGGCCACATCGACCCCGATCTCTTCGCCCTGTTCCTCGAGGCGGGCATCCACCGCCGCTACGGCGAGCGCTTCCTGCCGCCGGCGCAGGTGGATGCGGTGGACACGTCGGCCTACCTCGCCCGCTGACCGGCACGCGCCTTGCGTGATCGATCGGGGACGGCCCTTCCAGCCCCGAAGGGAGGGCGCGCTGTCGCGTTTGCGACAAGGCCAAGGAGCGGACTCATGACAGACAGGGCAGTGGATACCCGCGGACACGCGGTCGCCGTCGGCGACCGGATCCGCATCCTCGACATCACGCCGGACCCGGACATGGACGAGGACGAGCTCGAGATGGTCCGCTTCATGATCGGCAGCGAATGCGAGGTGGACCGCATCGACGAGGGTGGCCTCGTCTGGGTCAGCATGTGGTGGAGCTGTGGTGACGGCACCGCGACCAGCTGCGCGGGCCTGTCGAGCGGCCAGTTCGAGCGGGTCTGAGCACCCGCCGGGCGTCGATCGCGTCACGCGGCGACACATGCGCGGGTAAAGGTTTCGCTGGTGCGACTCGTTAACCCGGGGATCGAGGGCGGAACCGTTCCGCCGGACCTCCGGGTAGCTGCCATGCCGACGATCGCGAAACGCCTCTCCTGCCTGTGTCTGTGCCTCATCAGCGCCGCGGTGGCGCAGGCTGGCGGCAAGCCGGAGACCCCCGCTACGCTGCCCGGCGGCACGGTCATCTCGGTCGAGGAGGGCCTGCGCCTTCTGCAGGCCGGTTCGGCCACCTTCATCGACACCCGCAACCCCCTCAACTTCGGCAAGGGGCATGTGCCCGGCGCGCGCGCGGTCGCCTACCGGGAAAAGAGCGCCTACGCGGTCGACTTCGACGCCAGCGTCGACCACTTCGCGCTGGATCGTCTGCCCGGCGACACGTCGGCGCCGCTGGTGTTCTACAGCGACGGCCCGACCGGCTGGAAGTCCTACAAGGCCGCCATGATGGCGATCCGGCACGGCTACGGGAAGGTGAACTACATGCGTGGCGGCTGGGCCGACTGGCGCGCCGCCGATCTCCCGGTCGAGCGCTGAGATGACGGCGGTGGAGGGCGCGACCTTGCCCGGCTCCGACCCCCAGCAGGGCACCGGCGAGACACCCGGCACGCAGCGCTTCAGCCTGCGGACCCGGGTCGGCCTGGGTGCCCTGATGCTGACGCTCGCCTCCCTGCTGCTCCTCACGCTGGCCTGGAACGGCCTCGAGCGGATGGAACGCGCCCAGGCGCGCGCGGCCAGCGCCAACGGCCTGCTCGTTGCGGGGGAGATGCTGCTGCGCACCAGCGGCGAGCTGATGCTCAGCCAGGGATCGCTGAGCGCACGAACCGGGACCCGCGGTGCAGCGGCGGACACCCGTCTCCACCTGGAAGCCCTGACGGGGGAGGACGCGGCCATGGCGGCCCACATGGCGCGCTGGGAAGCCATCGAGACGCGTCTCCAGGCCTTGCTCGATGTGCGCCTGATCGACGTGAGCGACGACCAGAGCCTGATCCTCTACGGGGGTCTGATCCAGGGCATCGAGGCCTTCATGCCTCTGGTCCGTGAGGCCAAGCAGCGGGCCGACGAGGAGGCCGGCAATGCCCTCAACCGGGCGGCCGCCTGGCTGGTGAGCGGCCTTATCGGTCTCACCGTCCTGGCCGGCTTCGCCGGTCTGACCCTGCTGCGCATGCTCGACCATCAGCTGGGCGGCGATCCGAGCCTGGCGCGAGGCGTCGCGCAGCGTCTGGCCGACGGGCATCTGGACGCCCCGGTCCCGGTTTCCGAGGAGCACCCGCGCAGTGTCATGGCCGGCCTCGAGCACATGCGCATCAAGCTGCTCGAGCGCCGAGCCATCGAGCAGCGCGTCCAGTATCTTGCCCGCCACGACGTGCTCAGCGGCGCGCTCAACCGCCGGAGCTTCCGCGAGCTGCTCGACCTCTCGATCGAACAGGCGCGGCGGGCCCGGGAAGGGCTGGCCGTGCTCTACATCGACCTCGACCGCTTCAAGGCGATCAACGACACGCTGGGCCACGCCCAGGGCGACGAGGTGATCCGCCTGACCGCGACCCGCCTCCGCCATCTGCTGCGGCGGGGCGACCACCTGGCGCGGCTGGGGGGTGACGAGTTCGCCATCATTGCCAGCCAGATCACGGACCAGGACGGTATCACCCACCTCTGCCAGCGCATCCTCGACAGCGTTTCGGCGCCCTGTACGGTCGGCAATCGCGAGGTTGCCATCGGTGCGAGCATCGGCGTCGCGATGCTCGACGCGAGCGTCGGGGGGCAGGATGACCTGCTGCACAAGGCCGACCTGGCAATGTACCGGGCCAAGGAGAATGGTCGCAACGGCTTCTCGATCTACGACGAAGCGCTCGACGGTCAGCTGCGGGATCGACACGAGTTGCTCCTCGACCTTCGCGCCGCGCTGGGCAAGGGGCAACTGCACCTGCACTACCAGCCGATCTACTCGAGTCAGAGCCAGGCCCTCGCGGGCTACGAGGCGCTGCTGCGCTGGCACCATCCACGGCGCGGGGACATCCCGCCGGCCGACTTCATCCCGCTGGCCGAGGAGGCTGGCCTGATCGAGGCGATCGGCGACTGGGTCCTGCTCGAGGCCTGCAGCGAAGCCGTGCGCTGGCCGGGTCCGTGGACCCTGTCCATCAACCTCTCCGTGGTCCAGATCGAGAGCGGTCGCCTGCCCCGTCGCGTGGCCGAGGTGCTGGCCCGTACCGGCCTGCCGGCCAACCGCCTGGAACTCGAGATTACCGAGACGCTCCTGATGACCCACCGTGAGCCGGTCGACAGCGTGCTGTCCGCGCTTTCCGACCTCGGTGTCAGGCTGTCCATGGACGACTTCGGCAGTGGCTACTCGAGCCTCGCCTACCTGTGGCAGTTCCGCTTCGACCGCCTGAAGATCGATCGCCAGTTCATCGAAGGGCTGGGGCACGACCCGCGCGTGGACCAGGTGATCGGCGCGATCGTGTCCCTGGCGCACGGGATGGGCATGCGGGTGACCGCCGAAGGCATCGAGCGCGACGACCAGCTTGCCTACGTTCAGGCCAGTTGCTGCGACGAAGTGCAGGGCTTCCTCCTCGGCCGGCCCGCGCCGCCCGGGCAGGCGGCCTCGGACCGGAACGATCAGGAGACGGAATGAGCGGGGCCCCTGGGCAGTTGAGTGGTCTGCCGCAAGAGCTCGATACGGAACTGCGGGAACGCCTGGCCGATGCCGCGTACCGGCAGAGCATCGGCGGCCTGCCGATGACGGCGCTCGCCGTGGCCGGTCTGGTCGCGGTGCATGGGCTCAGCACCGGCGAGTGGCTGTCGCCCGCCTGGCTGGCGGCCATGGCGCTTACGCTGCTCGTGCGCGTCGGCGTGCTGCTCTACGACAGGGCCCGCGGGGCGGACTGGCCGGCGGATCGGCGCTGGCGACTGTTCGTTGGCCCGCTGCTGGTCATCGCCGTCCTGTGGGGCATGGTCCCGGTCCTCGTATTCCCGCGTGCCGACACCGCCGAGACCCTCGCCCTGGTCTGCATCCTGTCAGCCATGGCGGGTGGTGCGGCGACGGTGCTTGCGCCCGTCGGCTGGCCCGCGCGCTTCTATATCGTCTGCATGCTGGTGCCGGCGTCCGTCATGATGTATCCCCTGCCCGATGCCGGCCCGGTCCTGAGCGGGCTGGGCGTCTTCTTCACGATCGTGATGCTGGTCAGCCATGCCCAGGCCCGGCGGCTGCTTGTCAGTTCGCTGGTGACGGTGCTCGAGAAACAGACCCTGCTCTCGAGCGTCAGCCTGCAGAGCCAGGAAATGGCGCGCCTCAACCGACAGCTGCTCGACAGCCAGCAGTCGCTTCGCAACTACAACGCGCGTCTCGAGCAGGAGGTCAGCGAGCGCACCGAACGCATGCGCCTGGCGGCGTCGGCGATCGAGAACACCACCGAGGGGGTTGCCGTGATGGACCCGTCGGGGATCATCCTCGAGGTCAACCCCGCCTTTTCCCGCATCACCGGCTACGCGGCCCATGAGGCGGTCGGCCAGCCGGAGTCGATTCTCGACAGCGATCGCCAGAATCCGGGCTTCTACGCCAGCATGCGCGAGGTTCTCGCCATGTCCGGGCGCTGGGAAGGCGAGCTCTGGAGCCGCCGCCGCAACGGCGACGACTTCCTCGAGCGGCGCACCGTGGACGCGGTGCGCGACGATACCGGGCAGATCACCCAGCGGGTGTCGATCTTCAACGACATCACCGACAGCTACCTAAAGGACGAGCAGTTGCTGCACCAGGCCCTGCACGACCCCCTGACCGGGCTGGGCAACCGCAGCCTGCTGGCCGAGCGTCTCGAGCAGGGCATCGCGCGGGCCCGCCGCGAGGGCTGCCGCCTCGGCCTGCTCTACATGGATCTGGACCAGTTCAAGTCGGTCAACGACAGCCTGGGGCATCCGGCGGGCGATCGCCTGCTGCAGGCGGTCGCCGGTCGCCTGTCCGCCACCCTGCGCGCCAGCGACACGCTCGCGCGGGTCGGCGGCGACGAATTCGTGGTACTGACCGGCGAGGTGCGCGACGCCAGCGAGTGCGCCCAGCTGGCGTCGAAACTCCTGCAGAGCTTCGACGCGCCGTTCGAGCTCCCGGAGGCGGGCATCCACATGCGCAGCTCACTGGGCATCGCCCTCTACCCGGACGACGGCCATGACGGCGAGCACCTGCTCAAGAACGCCGACATGGCGCTCTACAAGGCCAAGGCCGCCGGTCGCAACACCTACGCCTTCTTCGATGCCGCGCTGGCCGAGCGGGCGCGGGAACGGCTCGATCTCGAGACGGCGCTGCGCCAGGCGATCGAGAGCGACGAGCTGTCCCTCCACTACCAGGCGCTGGTGCATAGCCAGGACGCGACACGGGCGGGCTTCGAGGCCCTGCTGCGCTGGCACCGCCCCGGGCACGGGTCGGTGCCCCCCGGGCGCTTCGTGCGGATTGCCGAAGACTGCGGTCTGATCGGCGCGCTCGGTGCCTGGGTCCTCGACGCCGCGTGCCGCCAGCTGGCGGCCTGGCACACGGCCGGCCACGGCTGGCAGCGCGTCGCGATCAACATCTCGGCGCGGCAAATCGTCACCGACGACCTGCCCGCCATGGTCGCCGAGCTGGTCGAGCGCCACGGCGTCCCGGCCGGCTGCCTGGAGCTCGAGGTGACCGAGAGCTTCGTCATGACCGAACCGGCCAAGAGCCGGCACGTCCTGGAGGCGCTGCGCGCCCTCGGCGTGTCGATCGCCATCGATGACTTCGGCACCGGCCACTCGAGCCTCGCCTACCTGCGCCACCTGCCGGCCGACGTGCTGAAGATCGACCGCAGCTTCGTCGTCGAAGCCGCCGAAGACTCGGGCGCCCTGACCATCATCCGCACCATCGTCTCGCTCAGCCGCAGCTTCGGCCTCAAGGTCGTGGCCGAGGGGATCGAGACCGAGGCCCAGGCCGCCATGCTGCGCGACGCGGGTTGCGACCTGCTGCAGGGATACCTCTACGCCCGACCGGTGCCGGCGAGCGAGATCGACTTTGCCGCACCGCGTAGCGCGGTCCGCCGCGAGGCTTGACCGCGACCGCGGGGCCCCGCACACTGGCGTCATGCTGACCCCGAACATCCGATTCGTCCCGACCATGGCACGCCGCGCGCTGCGCGCGTGGTGCGCGCCGCCGCGTCCGGGGTCCGCCAGGCGATAGCCGTATCCGGCTCTTGCCCACCTGAAAGGCCGCGGACCACCCCGCGGCCTTTTTTGTTTTCCCCACCCGCCAGGAGAACGCCGATGTATCCGAACGCCAACCAGTGCCTGAGCCTTGACGACGTCCGCAGCCAGATCGACCGGATCGACAGCGCGCTGGTACGCCTGGTCGCCGAGCGCGGCGACTATGTCCGCCGTGCCGCCGAGCTCAAGACCGATCCGTCGGACGTGCCGGACCCCGCCCGGGTGGCCCGCGTCCTTTCCCGCGTCGGCCGGCTGGCGGCAGAGGCCGGCGCCGACTTGGCGGTGGTCGAGGCGACCTGGCAGGCCATGATCGGCGCCTTCATCGACGCCGAGCAGCGCCTCCAGGCCCGCCTCCACGCCCATTCACCCACCGCCGGCTGAGGTGCCGACCATGTCCGTTCCCGCCGCCTATCTGGTGATCGTGCTCACCTGGAGCACGACCCCGCTCGCCATCCAGTGGAGCGCTGACGGCAGCAGCTTCGCTTTCGCGCTGCTTGCCCGGATGACGCTCAGCGTCGCCCTCGCGTCCCTGATCCTGCTTGCCTGGCGCCGTCCGCTGCCGATGGATGCCCGCGCCCGGCGGGTCTATCTCGTCGGCGGCTCGAGCCTGCTCGTTGCCATGGGCCTCACCTACTGGGCAGCCGGCCACGTGCGCTCCGGCCTGATATCGGTCCTGTTCGGCCTGTCGCCGCTGATGACCGCCGTGATGGCCGTGTCGTGGCTGGGCGAGAAAGGCCTGGATCGGCGTGGTGTGACCGGTATCGGACTGGCCATCGCAGGGCTTGCGGTGATCTTCCTGCAGGGGGAAGGCGGTGGCGACAGCCTGCTGGGCCTGGCGGCACTGCTGCTGGCGGTCACGGTCCACTCCGCCAACCTGGTGGTGATCAAGCGCATCGGCGCCGACACCCCGCCGCTGGCGACGACCCTCGGCACCCTGCTGGTGGCGCTGCCCGGTTTCGCGCTGCTGTGGTGGCTGGTGGATGGCCACCTGCCGGCTGCGCTGCCGACGCGGGCCGCCGCCAGCATCGTCTACCTCGGGGTGTTCGGCTCGGTGCTGGGCTTCGCGCTGTACTTCTACGTGCTCAAGCACCTGCCGGCCTCTCGGGTCGCCCTGATCACGCTGATGACGCCGGTGCTCGCCCTGCTGCTCGGCCATGCGGTCAATGGCGAAGCCCTCGAGCCGCGGGTCTGGCTCGGCAGCGCGATGATCCTGATCGGTCTCGCGCTGCACCAGTGGGACACCCTGCGACGGCTGTGGCCGCGGCGCAGGGCTGCACAGGCCGTTCCGTAGTGATGCGGATCGACGCGTGTCCGGTACAGGGCTATGCTGGGCCGGGCACGCGTCGAGCACAACAGGACCGCGAATGGCCCGCCCCGAGGGCGCCACTTCCCAGATCGCCACACCCGACCGCCAGCGGCCCCGCCGCGGGCCGGGCCGCTGGCTGCCGGCCACGGTTCGCTGGATCACGCTGCTGGCGGTGCTCGTCGGTCTCGCCGCGGCGCTGCTGATCGGGGTGACGGTGGAGCGCGTGCGGGGCGAGGAGAGCGCCTACCGGCAGCTCGAGCAGGATCTCGAGCGCAGCGGCCGGGTGCTGACCCTGTCGATGCGCACCCACCTGTGGGACTACGATCGGGACAGCGCCGAGGCCACGGTGCGGGCGATGGTCGCCGACGACCCGCGGGTGCTGGCCGTCACGGTCTTCGATGCGGCCACCGGGCGGGATTTTGTCGACTACCGGCGGCCGGGCGACCCGCCGCCCGCGGAAGAGGTCCGCGAGCTTGTCCAGGAGGTCCGCGCCCGCGACGAGGTGATCGGCAGGGTATCGGTGCGGATGCAGGTCGCCCCCTACCTGGCCGAGGCGCGCGCGACGCTCCGGCGCAACCTGCTGATGACCCTGACCATCCTGCTGATCGGCGGCGCGCTGATCATGGCGATGCTGCAGCAGCGCCTGCTGCGTCCGATGGCGGCCCTCACCGCGGCGACCCGCAGCCTCTCGCGGGGCGACCTGAGTCGTCCGATCCGGCCCGAGCGTCATGACGAGGTCGGCGAGGTGGCGCTGGCCCTGGAACACCTCCGGGTCGAGCTGCTGACGGCCTTCCACGAGCTGCAGGGCAAGAACGCCCAGCTGGCCTCCCACGCGGCCGAACTGGAGGCCCGTGTGCAGTCGCGCACCCTCGAACTCTCCGGCGCCAACCAGGAGCTCCAGCAAACCCTGGAAACCCTGCGCGCCACCCAGGAGGGCCTGATCGAGGCAGAGAAGCTCGCCTCCCTCGGCCGCCTCGTCGCCGGCGTGGCCCACGAACTGAACACGCCGCTGGGCAATGCCCTGACCGTGCTCACCAGCCTGGACCGCTCGCTGGTCGACACCGGGCGGCGCATCGAGACGAACACGCTGCGGCGCTCGGATCTCGAGGGGCACCTGGCCACCTCGAGAGAGGGGCTCGACATCCTGCTCCGCAACGTCCGGCGGGCGGCCGAGCTGGTGCGCAGCTTCAAGCGCCTGGCCATCGACCAGACCACCGACATGCGCCGCAGCTTCACCCTTGGCGAGCTGATCGACGAGGTGCTGGTCAGCGTCCAGCCGAGTTTCCGCCACACCCCTTACGTGATCCGGGTGGACGTTGCCGAGGCCTGCCTCGACAGCTTCCCGGGGCCCTTCGGTCAGGTCCTCACCAATCTCCTGCTCAACGCCCTGCGGCACGGTTTCGCCGATCGCGACCACGGCACCGTGACCATCGCTGCGGCCGCGCCGGAGGACGGCATGCTGACCCTGGCGTGCCGCGACGACGGCGCGGGCATGCCGCCGGAGGTCCTGCGCCGCATCTTCGAGCCCTTCTTCACGACGCGCCTCGGCCAGGAGGGCTCAGGTCTCGGGCTGCACCTGTCCCGCAACATCGTCATGGGCCTGCTCGGCGGGCGCATCGAGGTCAGCAGCACGGCCGGGGAAGGCTCCGAGTTCCGGGTGATCGTGCCCCTCGTGGCGCCGGATCAGCGGGCGGGATAGCCCGCGTCGCGCAGCACCTTGCTCACCCGCCGCTGGGCCTGGGCGAGGGCCTGGCCGACCGTTACGCGGCCGGCCAGGGCATCCGCGATCGCGGTCCCGACCTGATGCCCCAGGGCCGGGAATTCCGGCAGGTTCAGCACCTGGATGCCTTCATAGGGCACCGGCGTGGTGGCGGGCCGTCGCACGTCGGCGGTATTCAGCGCCGACACGACGAAGTCAGCGAACGGCGCCGCCCGGCGGTATTCCGGCCGGCGATAGGTGGACTGGCGGGTGCCGGGTGGCACGGCGACCCAGCCCTTGTCGGCCGCGACCATGTCGACGTAGGCCTTCGA
Organism: Rhodocyclaceae bacterium; assembly: GCA_020445665.1. Taxonomy (GTDB): domain Bacteria; phylum Pseudomonadota; class Gammaproteobacteria; order Burkholderiales; family Rhodocyclaceae; genus Cognatazoarcus. The sequence continues at coordinate 11,468 of JAGRGD010000019.1, read as the reverse complement.
GGTGGCCCAGGTCACGAAGCGCATCGCCGCATCGGCATGGCGCGTCGTTCGAGGAATCGCCAGAGCCCAGGTCCACAGCCAGTGGGCGCCCCGCTCGGTGACCGCGAAGGGCGCCGCAGCAAAGCCGACCTCGAGCGGCTTCCCGCCGTCGGCGCTGCGGAACAGCTGGCCGGCGGCAACCGTGGCGTCGATCCAGATCGCGCAGCGGCCGTCGAGGAACAGCGCGAGCGACTCCTTGTAGCCGTTCCGGACGGCGTCCGGGGGGCCGTAGGCGTTCAGCACGCGCACGTACCAGTCGATGGCGGCCCGCCAGGCCGGACTGTCGATGAGGGGCTGCCACTGCATGTCGAACCAGCGGCCGCCGAAGGTGTGGATCAGCGTGCCCACCACGGCCATGTTCTCGCCCCAGCCGGGCTTGCCGCGCAGGCAGATGCCGAACACGCCGCGCTCCGGGTCGTGCAGGCGCGCGGCGAGGGCCTCGATCTCGTCGATGGTGGGATGGCTGGGCATCGACACGCCAGCCTCCCGCATGAGATCGCGGCGGTAGTAGGTCATCGAGCTCTCGGCATAGAACGGCAGCGCGTACAGGCTGCCATTGACGGTCAGGCTGTCCCTCACCGTCGGCAGCAGGTCGTCAAGCTCGTAGTCGGGTCCGAGCCCGTCGATCGGGCGCAGCCAGCCCGCGCGGGACCAGGTCTGCACCTCGTTGGGGCCCAGCGTGACCACGTCGAAGCGCCCCTCCTGCAGGGCCAGGTCGGCCAGCACCCGCCGGCGAAGTGTTCCCTCGTCGAGCACGCGCCAGTCGAGGGTGACATCCGGGTGGTCGGCCTCGAAGTGGACGGAGAGCGCCTGCATGATCGCCATGTCGGGGTTGTTGACGGTGCCGATGCGCAGCCGGACCCGGCCGTCCTCGGGCCCCTCGTCGGTCGCCAGCCCGTGCCGGGCCACGATCGCGGCCAGCGTGCCGTCCGCGCGCATCGCCGCCAGTTCCTTGTCGATCAGGGGCTTCAGGCGCGTCGCCGCCGGGCTGCCGCGGGCGAAACCGACGTGGAAATCGCTGGCGAAGAGCAGTGGCCTCAGCACCTCGAGACGATCGATCAGGTGGGGGCGGTTGAGGGCCAGCAGGTCGGCCGCGACATAGGGGTCGATCAGGACCAGATCGATGCGGCCATAGGCCAACTTGTCGAGATTCTGCAGGTCGGTGGCGACTCGCTCGAGGGTCAGTCCCGAGACGGCCCTGGCGGCCTCGCCCGGCAGCGTGGCACGGGTCGTTCCGAGTCGCCAGCCGCTCAGGGCCGCGAGGGCCGCGGCCGGCGAGTCACCTGCCGAGGCGGGGAGTGCCAGCGCCATTTCGCGGCGCTTCAGCAGCCCTAGGCGCTTGCCGGGGAACCCGTCGGAGAGTTCGAAGCGGTCCGCCAGCGCCGGGTCGGGGTGGACCGGCAGCCAGCCATCGAGCGCACCGCTCTCGGTCAGGCTGCTGGCCCGTTCCGGCGGGTAAACGACGAACTCCACCGGCAGGCCGAGCCGCTCGAAGAGGCTGCGGATCAGGTCCGGCGCGTAGCCCAGCCGCGGCAGCGAGGCCCCCGCATAGGGCTCCTGCTCCACCACGCCGAAGCGAAGCGGCGGCGCCCCGTCGGCGGCGCCTGCCACCTGCCAGCCCAGAATCGACAGCCAGACCGCCAGCGAAGCCGCGATGCCCCGCAGCAGGCCGGCAGCGGGGCTCAGGCGCTCAGGCAACGACCGGCCATCCGGTTTCGCGGCGCTCCATCAGCCAGCGGGTGAGATCGTCGCGGGGCATCGGCCGGGCGATCAGGAAGCCCTGCGCCTCGCGGCAGCCCATGCTGGTGAGCAGCTTGGCCTGCTCGACCGTCTCGACCCCCTCGGCGATGACGGTCAGGTCCAGGTTGCGGGCGAGCTGGATGATGGTGTGCACGATGCTGCCGTCCGACACGCTGCGCGCCAGCGCGGCGGTGAAACCCCGGTCGATCTTGAGGCGGTCTACATCGAGCCGCTGCAGGTAGGCGAGGGACGAGAAGCCGGTGCCGAAATCGTCCACCGCCACCGACACGCCCATGCGCTTGATGGTGCGGATCACCTCGCTGACGTAGTCGGGCTCGAGCATCGCCATCGACTCGGTGATCTCGAGCTCCAGCTGGCCCGGGCGGATGCCGCTCTCCTTGATCGCATCGCGCAGGTCACCGAGGAAGCCCGGGTGACGGAACTGGGCCAGCGAGATGTTGACCGCCATGCGGAAGCCCGGGAATCCGGCGGCGACGACGGCCACCTGGCACGCACAGGCGGCCCGCAGCGTGCGCCGGCCGATGTCCACGATCAGGCCCGAGTGCTCGGCCACCGGGATGAAACGGTCGGGCGGGATCAGCTCACCCTCGGGGCCACGCCAGCGCAGCAGGGCCTCGGCGCCGATGATGCGGCCGTTGTCGAGGCGGACCTGGGGCTGGAAGCACAGGAACAGGTCGTCGCCCGGCAGCGCGGCGCGCAGCGCCCGCACCATGTCGACGCGGGCCCGCACCACCTCGCCCATGCGCCGGTCGTAGCGGGCGAGGCCGCCCCGGCGGGTCGCCTTGGCCCGTTTCAGCGCGATGCTGGCGTTCTTGACCGCCTCGCTGCCGCCCCCCTCGATCTCGCGCAGCATCAGCCCACCGAAGGTGGCGGTGACCATCTGTTCGCCATCCTCGACCGGGAACGGGACGCGGAACAGCTGGCTCACCGTCTCGATGTCGAGCGCGTCGACCGGGCCGAGCAGGGCGAAGGTGTCGCCGTGAATCCGCGCGACCATCACCGGCGCCTCGAAATGGCCCACCAGGCGCGCCGACACGGCCCGCAGGATCTCGTCGCCGTACTGGTGGCCGAGGGCCTCGTTGGTCTCGGAGAAGTGGTCGAGGTTGAGTAGCAGCAGCAGCGTGTCGTCGGCCTCGCCGCGGGCACGCCGCCGGTCGATCTCCTGCACCAGGCGGGCGCGGTTGGGCAGGCTGAGCAGGGTGTCGGCGTACGCGGCGCTCTTGAGTCGGCCGAACAGGTCCAGGTTGGCGAGGCAGGCGGAGACGTTGCTGCAGAACACCTCGACCAGGGCGCGGGTGGCATCGTCAAGGGGGTCGACGCCGTCCACATAGACCGCCATCACGGTGCCCTGTCCGGCGCCCAGGCAGAGCACGATTCGGTCATCCGAGAACGCGCTGTGGCATCCCGCCAGGCAGCTGCGCAGCATCTCCCGCGCTTGCGCGTCCGCGATCGCGTCGAGGGGCTGGCTGGCCAGCCCCTCAAAGGCCCCGGCGGCGGCGACCACCGTGGGCTGCGTCGATGTCTGGCGCGCGTCGGGCGGATCGGTCGCGACGATCAGCCCCGCCGGAGGCAGTCCGAGCAGGGCATTGATCTGGGTGATCACGCCGGCGGCGAACTCGGCCAGCCCCCGCTCGGCCATCAGCTCGGCGCTGCCCCGCACGATCAGGTCGAGGCCGCGGCGGCTGGCGGCGATGCGGTGCAACTGGTTGTAGGAGCGGATGGCCGCGGTCAGCGTGGTGTAGAGCCGCGCCTGGGTCAGGTCGGCCTTGGCCTTGTAGTCGTTGATGTCGTAGTCGCGCACCACGTCCATCTCGGGCGCGTAGCCGGGCTGGCCGGTGCGCAGCACGATGCGCAGGTCGGTGAGGCGGAGCTCCTCACGGATCACCCGCACCAGCTCGAGGCCGGCGTCGACCCGCTCCATCACCACGTCCAGCAGGATCACCGCGACGTCGTCGTTGTCGATCAGCAGCTGGCGTGCTTCGGCGGCGGAATAGGCGTGCAGGAAGCTGACCGGCCGGCCGAGGATCTCGAGGCCCCGCAGGGCGAACACCGTGGATTCGTGGACATCGGTTTCGTCGTCGGCGATCAGCACCCGCCAGGATGGCAGCCGCCCGACCGGCGTGCCGGTGTCCTCGTCCTGAAACAGCAGTGTGTCGACCGGCAATCGTGTGTCCCCCGCTCGGTTCTGCCCGCCGTGTTGCCCGGCAGTGCTCACACCCTAGAACGGCGCCGCCCATCGTGACTTGAGCACCACCGGTCGAAGGCTCAGAACAGGCCCTCGAAGGGCTGCACCGTCACCATTTCGCCGGCGGCCACGCTGCCCCGGGCCTCGTCCAGCACGATGAAGCAGTTGGCCTCGGCCATCGAGCGCAGCACGCCCGAGCCCTGGTTGCCGGCCAGCCGCACCCGCCAGCCGCCTTCGCCTTCGTACAGTTCGCCCCGGGGAAACTCGCGCCGTCCCGGGTTCTTGCGGATGGCCTCGTCGCAGGGCACCTCGAAGGTGGGGCGCACCGGCAGCGGGTCCACCCCCATCAGGCGCAGCAGCGAATCGACCACGAACTGGCCGTAGCTCACCATCACCGCCACCGGGTTGCCCGGCAGGCCGAACAGCCAGGCGTCGCCGACCCGGCCGAAGGCCATCGGCCGCCCCGGCTTGATGTCGAGCTTCCAGAACTTCACTTCGCCCAGGCGCGCCATCAGCTCGCGCACGAAGTCGGCCTCGCCGACCGACACCCCGCCCGAGGTGATGACCACGTCGGCGTTCTCCGAGGCGGTGCGGAAGGCTTCCTCGATCAGCTCCGGGCGGTCGCGGATCACGCCCATGTCCACCATCTCGACCCCCAGCGACGACAGCGCGCCGTAGAGGGTGTAGCGGTTGCTGTCGTACACCTGCCCCGGGCCGAGGGGGTTGCCGATGGTGCCGATCTCGTCGCCGGTGGACATGAAGGCCACCCGCAGGCGGCGATATACCGTGACCTCGGCCACCCCGAGGCTGGCCAGCAGGCCCAGGTCGGCGGCGCCGATGCGCTTGCCGGCGGGCAGGGCCGGCTTGCCGCGGGCCAGGTCCTCGCCGGCACGGCGCAGGTTCTGACCGCGCTTCTGGCCGGCGGGAATGATCACCGATTCGCCCTCGACGCGGGTCACCTCCTGCACCACGATGGTGTCGGAGCCCTGGGGCACCACCGCGCCGGTCATGACCCGCACCGCCTGGCCCGCGCCGACGATGCCCGAGAAGGCGTGGCCGGCGAAGGCCGTGCCGACCACCTTCAGGGTGGTCTCGCCGTCGGCGGAAAGGTCGCCGTGGCGCACCGCGTAGCCGTCCATCGCCGAGTTGTCGTGGGCCGGCACGTCGAAGGGCGCGATCACCGGCTTCGACAGCACCCGGCCCAGCGCGTCGCGCAGCGCCACGCACTCCCAGCCATGGACCGGCGTCAGGCTGTCGAGCAGCTGCTCGCGGGCCTGGGCGACGGTGAGGCGGGGGTCCTGGGGGGGCGTGCTGTTCTGGCTCATGGTGTTCGGTCCTTGCATTCGGAGGCCGCCCGCGCCGGGCGGCGGTTAGAATCCGGCGTCAATGATAAGGCGTCGCGGCCCCGGCTGCGGCACAACGGCAGGAGCGGGCACCGGTTTGATGGGCGACACCAAGCGCTTGGCAGGCGAGGCAGCATGAGCGAGACGCTGCTCGAGGCCCTGCGCCTGCTTGGCACCTTCGACGCCAAGCTGATGGACATCGTGTGGCTGTCGCTGCGGGTGTCGATGACGGCGGTGGTCGCCGGCGCCGTCATCGGGCTGCCCCTGGGGGCGTGGCTGGCGGTGGCCGAGTTCCCCGGCCGCAATGCGCTGGTGGTCATCGTGAACGGGCTGATGGGCCTGCCCTCGGTGGTGGTCGGCGTGGTGGTCTACCTGGCCCTGTCGCGCTCCGGCCCCTTCGGCAGCCTCGGCCTGCTGTTCTCGCCGGGGGCCATGGTGATCGCCCAGATGATGCTGGTGATCCCGCTGATGGCGGCCCTGACCCGGCAGACCGTCGAGGACGCCTGGCGCGACTACGCGCTCGAGTTCCGGGTGATGGGCTTCTCGCGGGCTCAGAGCGTGGCGACCCTGATCCACGACTGCCGCCACTCGCTGCTGGTGGCCCTGCTGGCCGGCGTCGGCCGGGCCATGTCCGAGGTGGGGGCGGTGATGATCGTGGGCGGCAACATCGACAACGTCACCCGAGTCATGACCACCGCCATCGCCCTCGAGACCAGCAAGGGCGACCTGCCGCTCGCGATCGCGCTGGGCATCGTGCTGATGGGCGTGGTGCTGGCGCTTAATGCCGGCGCCTTCCAGGTGCGCCGCTGGGCCATGAGGCGCTTCGGATGATGTTCCCGATCCGGCTCGAGCAGGTGGCCTTCCGGCCCGACGGGCGTCGCGTGCTCGACAACCTCGACCTGACCCTGAGCGGCGAGGGCATCAGCATCGTGCTCGGCCCCAACGGGGTCGGCAAGACCGTGCTGCTGAAGATGATCGCGGGGCTGCAGGCGGTGACGGAAGGACGCCTCCTGTGGGGCGACAACGGCCACCCCGTCGAGCGGATCGCGATGGTCTTCCAGCAGCCGATGATCCTGCGCAGCACGGTGCTCGACAACGCCGCCCTCGGCCTGCGCCCCCTCGGCCTGTCGCGCCGTGCGTGCGAGGCCCGCGCCCGCGAGATGCTCGAGCGGGTGGGGCTGAACCACCGCGCCGGCCACAGCGCGCGCCTGCTCTCCGGCGGCGAGAAGCAGCGCCTGGCGCTGGCCCGCGCCTGGGCGGTGCAGCCGCGCCTGCTGCTGCTCGACGAGCCCACCGCCAACCTCGACCCGTCGGCGGTCGAGGCGGTCGAGACCATCGTCCGCGGCATCCGCACCGACGGTGCGAAGGTGCTGATGACGACCCATAATCTGGGACAGGCGACCCGCCTCGCCGACGACATCGTGTTCCTCGCCGACGGCAGGGTGCAGGAACACGCCCCGGCGCGGCAGTTCTTCGCCCGCCCCGAATCCCCGGCGGCGCGCCACTTCATCCAGGCCGAGCTGCCCTGGCGCATCCGCTTCGACGAATGACCCCGGCCGCCCTGCGCGGCCGCTCACCAAGGAGAACAGCAATGGCAATGGACGTGGTGGACTACGAGATCTTCGGCACCGACATGCAGTACGTCGAGGTGGAACTGGACCCGGGCGAGGCCGCGGTGGGCGAGGCCGGCGCGATGATGTACATGCAGGCCGGCATCGAGATGGACACCGTCTTCGGCGACGGCTCGCCCCAGGAGGGTGGCCTGTTCGGCAAGCTGCTCGGTGCCGGCAAGCGCCTGGTGACCGGCGAGTCGCTGTTCACCACGGTGTTCCACCACGAGGGCCAGGGCAAGGCCCGGGTCGCCTTCGCCGCGCCCTACCCGGGCCGCATCATCCCGATGGATCTGGGCAAGCTCGGCGGCACCCTGATCTGCCAGAAGGATTCCTTCCTCTGCGCCGCCAAGGGCGTGTCGCTGGGCATCGCGCTGCAACGCAAGCTGGGCACCGGCTTCTTCGGCGGCGAAGGTTTCATCATGCAGAAGCTCGAAGGCAACGGCATGGCCTTCGTGCATGCCGGCGGCACGCTGATGGAGAAGCAGCTCGCCCCCGGCGAGGTGCTGCGCGTCGATACCGGCTGCGTGGTCGCCTACACCGCAGATGTGGATTTCGACATCCAGTTCGTCGGCAAGCTCAAATCCGCCCTCTTCAGCGGCGAAGGCCTGTTCTTTGCCACCCTGCGCGGCCCCGGCCACGTCTGGCTGCAGTCGCTGCCGCTGTCGCGCCTCGCCAACCGCATCGTGCTGTCGGCGCCGGCCGCCGGCGGCGCGCGCCGGGGCGAAGGCTCGCTGCTGGGCGGCCTGGGCGACCTGCTCGACGGCTCCGACCGCTGAGCGCCAGCGGCCTCAGGCCGCCTCCGGAGCGGGCGGGGCCGACATTGCCTCGCCCATCCGCACCGCGCCCTCCGGCTGCCAGCCCGGATGAAAGGCCAGGCGGCCTTTCGGGAACAGCATCACCACCGTCGAACCGAGCAGGAAGCGGCCCATCTCGGCGCCCTTCGCCAGCGTGACCTCGCCGGGCGCATAGCGCCACTTGGTGATGTCGGGCCGGCGCGGCGGATTGACCACCCCGTGCCACACGGTCTGCATGCTGCCGACGATGGTCGCCCCCACCAGCACCAGCGCGAAGGGGCCCTCGGCCCCGTCGAACACACACACCACCCGCTCGTTGCGCGCGAACAGCCCTGGCACCCCCCGCGCCGTGGCCGGGTTCACCGAGTAGAGCGCCCCCGGCACCCAGATCATCTCCCGCAACGTGCCGTCGCAGGGCATGTGGATGCGGTGGTAGTCGCGCGGGCTCAGATACAGCGTGGCGAAGAGGCCGTCTTCGAAGGTCTGCGCCAGCTGGTGGTCCCCGCCCACCAGCGCCGCCGTCGAATAGGTGTGCCCCTTGGCCTGGAAGACCTGCTCGCCCTCGATCGCCCCGAACTGGCTGATCGCGCCGTCCACCGGGCATAGCAGATCGGCGTCGGCCAGCGGGCGGGCGTCGTCCCGCAGCGGGCGGGTGAAGAACTCGTTGAAGCTGGCGTAGGCCGCCGGGTCCGGGTTTGCCGCCTCGCTCATGTCGACCCGATAGCGGCGGATGAACCAGCGGATCACGGTGGTGCTCGCCTTGCCCCCCCGCAGCCGGGCGAGCGCACCCATCAGGCGGGTCAGGGCTGTCTTGGGGAGAGCATGCTGCAGCAGGACGAAGAGGCGGTCGGACACGGATGGGGACGGGATTCGGTTGGGACAGGCGGGACTATAGACGCTTGCCGGTCCGACGCCCAAGCGCGGCGCCACGGGCGATCGACCAAGCCGGCAGGCAAACGGGCAACGATTGCAGGCCGATCTCCCTCCCCCGTCAAAGGGGGTGAAGCGGGGATCTCACGAAGCATGGCTTCGCGCCCGCGTAACGGACTGGCTGTGCAAAGCCAGTCCTGGGCGGCCATCAATCCGGCAAGCTATCAGGCAACGACCGCGGGCAGGTCTTCCTCCCCCTCAAGGGGGGTGAAGCGGGGAATTCGCGAAGCATGGCTTCGCGCCCGCTGAACGGACTGGCTGTGCAAAGCCAGTCCTGGGCGGCCAGGAGGGGGATGGGGTTGAGTCTGCCCGATCTCCACCCCACCCTGCCCAATGCCGGCTGTGCACAGCCGGCCCGCTCTCGAGTGGCTCGCGAACTGACCGACCGGAATCGCCTGATGGATTGCCGCGTCAATCGCCGCGTCGCGCTGCCTCGATGGTGGCGATGTCGATCCTGCCCATCGTCATCATCGCCTCGAAGGCCCGCTTCGCCGCCGCCCGGTCCGGGTCGGCGATGGCTTCCATCAGCGCGCGGGGCGTGATCTGCCACGAGATGCCCCAGCGGTCCCTGCACCAGCCGCAGGCACTGGCCTGGCCGCCGTTGTCGACAATCGCCGCCCACAGCCGGTCGGTCTCTGCCTGGTCGTCGGTGGCCACCTGAAACGAGAACGCTTCGTCGTGGCTGAAGGCCGGCCCGCCGTTGAGGCCCAGGCACGGGATGCCCATGACCGTGAATTCCACCGTCAGCACGTCACCCTCCTTGCCCGACGGGTAGTCGCCGGGGGCGCGATGGATGGCGCGCACCTCGGTGTCCGGGAAGGTTTCGGCGTAGAAGGTGGCGGCGTCGAGGGCGGTGCCGTCGTACCACAGGCAGATCGTGTTCTTGGGGGGCATCAGGGTCTCCGGGGTCGAGGGGCTGCGCGTGGGGCGCGCCCTGCAATCGGGTGTCGAACGACAGGCACGCGGATCGACAGGCAGCGGCCGCGTGTGTCGCTAGACCGTGAAGTCGGAGAACTCCTCGAAGGCCGTCACCGAGACGCGGGTGCCGAGCTGGCGCATCGCGCTCATCTGCTGCGGGTCGGCCCCCTGCCAGAAGGCCTCCCACTGGGCGAGGGAGTCCCAGCGGGCGATGGTCAGGATGCGGCCGGGGCGGCCCACGGCCTGCAGCAGGAAGCTGCCCCGGCCGCCTTCCACGGTCTCGTGAATGCCCTGCGTCGTGGCCTGCCAGGCCTGCCGGAAGGCTTCGATCTGGTCGGGCTCGACGGCCCATTCGTAGACGACGCGGATCATCAGCCCCTCTCCTCGGGTGGCGGGCGGCACGTTGCCGACCCGGTCCTGCGCAACGGTAGCGCAATCGGCCGGAGGGGTGCATCGGCGGATCGCGCCGTGAGCACAGGGCGTCGACGCGGCGCGCCCCGCCAGGGCCCCCTGGCTGGCCCCGGGCTGCGCCCGCATCCTGACCGTTCGTCACGATGGCGTCTGCATCGACCGGTTCCCTGACACGCGTCAAAGGGATCGCGATGCGCCATTGCCAGCGTGATGCATTCGTCAAGAATGGAAGTGAGCGGGGCGGTGCCGCTGCGACGTCGCCCGGGGTCCGCTCCCGGTGGGTGAGCCGGACCGTGGCGCCGCGCGAACCGCTGCCGGCCTGAACCCGATGGGCCGCACCAGGAGGACGCCATGAAGGCCGTCGGATTCTCGCACTACGGGTCGCCGGACCACCTCGAGGTGCGCGAGGTGCCGGTCCCGAAGCCGGCGGACGACGAGCTGCTGATCCAGGTGCATGCCTCGTCGGTGAATTCGTGGGACTGGGAGTTCCTGTCAGGCAAGCCCGTCGTCAATCGCCTGATGTTCGGCCTGTGGCGACCGAAGCCCGGCCGGCAGATCCTCGGCGCCGACGTGGCCGGCATGGTGGTCGCGGTAGGCAGGGCCGTGACTTGCTTCCAGCCGGGCGACATGGTCTTCGGCGACCTGTGGGATCACTTCGGCGCCTTCGCGGAGTTCGTCTGCGCGCGACCCGACGCGGTGGTGGCGATGCCCGAGGAGGTGTCCTTCGCCGAGGCGGCGGCCCTGCCCCAGGCCGCAGTGCTGGCCCGCAACGGGCTGCGCAAGGCGAGTCATCTGCAGCCCGGGCAGCAGGTGCTGATCAACGGCGCCGGCGGAGGCGTCGGCAGCTTCGCGATCCAGCTAGCCCGGCTCGCGGGCGCCGAGGTCACCGGCGTGGACCGCGCCCACAAGGCGGACGGCATGCGCGCCGCGGGCGCCGACCACGTGATGGACTGTGCCCACGACGATTTCACCCGCCACTCGGGCCGCTACGACCTGATCATCGACTGCCAGAACTACCGCCCGCCGGCGGCCAACCGCCGCGCCCTCACGCCCGACGGCACCTACGCGATGATCGGCGGCTCGATGGCCCGCGCGATGCAGTTGCTGTGGCTGGGTCGCCTTTCGGCGAGGCGAGGCGACCGCCAGTGGATGGGGCTGGTGGCCGATGGCCCGGGCAACGGGCTCGCCGAGCTGGGCGCCTTGCTGGCGGCTCGGCAGATCCGCCCCCTCATCGACCGCACCTACCCGCTGGCGCAGGTGCCCGAGGCCCTGCGCTACTTCGGCGAGGGGCGGCACCAGGGCAAGATCTCGATCGTCATGGACGCCTAGGGTCTGTGGACATTTGTATGGCGGTCGCGCTGTGGTCTGCTGGGTTCGAGGACAAGGCGCGCCGACGCGGCCTGGGTGGCCCCCAGGCAAGGAGGCGTAACGCGGTCAACGGGCCCAGCAGACCACAGCCCAACGGGTTGAGGCT